>DRPO01000001.1 GCA_011330835.1 Gammaproteobacteria bacterium
AAGCCGGTTCAGGTTAACGCTGCCCCGATAAGCGCGCCACCCCATCGCGCCCACAACGGAAACAACCGTTGCCGCGCCACGCGGCGCCCGACCAGGAGAAAACAGGCCAAGGAGTCAATCATGGAAACTGTACAAGACATCATCAAGATCCTGCTGGTCGACGATGACCTCTCCGTCGGAGAATATCTCTCCCTGTGGATCGACCGGAACAACATCCTCGACCTCGAACTCTATTTCCAATCCGAAGCCGCCAAAGCCATCCAGGACATCAAGACAATCCAGCCCAACCTCATATTGCTGGACTACCTCATGCCCGAAATCAACGGCATCGAACTGATGGAAGAAATCAACCGCGTTTTCGGCAAGGGCGCCTACCCCATCGCCTTTCTCAGCAACTACGCCGACCAACGCCAACAAGCCCTCGCGCTCGGGGCCGTCGAATTTTTCACCAAGGCCGAACTCTCCATGCACGCGCTCACCCTGAAAATAAGAGAACTCGCGAAAAACGCCCCGCGCCAGACCCCCAAAACCGAAAGGCTCGCCATTACGCAAGAAGTAATCTCCCCTGAAGAGTATATTTCAGACTGGCTCGACCTGGACTGAGGCCGCGCCGCTGGGAAAACGCATATAAACCAACAGATTGGGAGCAGACGGTATATTAATTGCGACGGTGATGCACCTTCACCGCAAATCGGGATATTGGCACAGAGTTTAACGAAGCCGAACAGCAGCCCGCTGGGCGAGTCCTCGCCCAGTTTTAAGCGCGAGCGCAACAATCTGAGTGAGTAGAACAGTGCGGATTGGCCGCTTACCTTGCTCTGTTGATCTGGATCCCGGCTTTCGCCGGGATGACGGGCTTGAAGTCACCGGGAATCACGACCTTCAAGGAAACTGTCGCCCCGGCAAATTGACCGGCTCTGTTTGCGGTGCTACTTTAGTAATACCCATGCGCAATCTGGAGTACGCCCCATGGCTACCACGTCGATAAAACTCCCTGATGACATCAAAAAGCGAGTGAAGCAATCTTCTGAAAAACAGGGGCTTAGCGCCCATGCTTTCATGGTGAAGGCTATCGAACGCGCTGTGGAAGCCGAGGAACGCAAGGCGAGCTTTATCGCTGACGCCAAGGCTGCCCGCGCCGAAGCCTTGCGCTCTGGAAAAGGCTATAGCGCAGCCGAAACACATACCTATATACGATCCCGTATCCGCCAGGATAAAACCGAACAACCCAAGGCAATAACTTGGCGAAAGTAGTCTATACCCGGGGGGCGCTTGATGATCTGGAGCGACTGGCCGACTTTCTGCTGGAGAGCGCCCCTGCCGAAGCGGCAATAACCACGGATCTGATCAGCGAGGCAATCATGATTCTTGGCAACCATCCACTGATCGGTTCCGCCATTGACAATGAGCTACGGGAACTGGTCATTTCTCGCGGACGAACCGGGTATGTCGCGCTATACAGCTATGAGGAAGCGCACGATACGGTACTAATACTCGCGATTCGACACCAGCGGGAGGCAGGGTGCTTCTCTCGATGATTTGGGATGAGATTCAGACTCTTACCGGCTTGCCTGGATTGGTCAGCAAGCGGATTTGACTGGGTCGCCGGGCGGAGCCGCAGGCGCCGCGCAGCACGAGATCCAGACCGCGGGTTAGCGCGGGATCGAGGGCCGCGGGGTTACGGGTCGGAGGCTGGCCGGCGAGGTTGGCGCTGGTGGAGACGATGGCGCTGCCGGCGGCGAGGCAGAGTTGGCGGGCCAGGGGGTGGCGGGTGATGCGAACGGCGATGGTGGGGCGTCCGCCGGTGAGCAGGGGCGATATGTCGGGCGCGGCGGGGACGATCCAGGTGGTGGGATGGCGGCTGGGAGTGAGAATGGTGCGCCATTCGGCGGAAGTGAGGGGGGCTGTCCAGGGTTCGAGTTGGGCGGGCGCGGCGGCGAGGAGGATGAGGCCCTTGGCGGGGTGGCGGCGTTTGATTTTGAGCAGGCGGCGCAGGGCTTCCGGGCGGTCGGGGAGGCAGCCGAGGCCTTGGATGGCTTCGGTGGGGTAGGCGATCACGCCGCCGGCGCGGAGCGAGCGGGCGGCGGCCTGGATGTCGGTGGTGGCCGCCACGCGGGAGGATCAGGCGGTTTTCTTTTTGGCGGCGGCTTTTTTTCGCGTGCTTTTCTTTTTGGCGGCGCTTTTCTTTTTGGTTGTGGTTTTTTTCTTGGTCGCGGCCTTTTTCTTGGTCGTTGACTTTTTCTTTGTCGCGGCTTTCTTTTTGGCGGCTGACTTTTTCTTGGCGGCGGCTTTTTTCTTGCGTCGGGATTTCTTTTCGGGCGCGGCTTCGATGAGTTTCTGGCAGGTTTCGAGATCGAGCGTTTCGGGCTCGACGTCTTTGGGGATGCGGGCGTTTTTGTTGCCGTCGGTGATGTAGGGGCCGTAGCGCCCGTTGAGCACCTGGATGCCGGCGTCGGGGAAGTCGAGGATGATGCGGTTGGCGTCGGCGATCTTTTTTTCCTGGATCAGTTCGAGCGCTTGTTCGAGGGTGACGGTGTGCGGGTCGTGTTCCTTGAGCGAGACGAATTTGTTGCCGTAGCGGATGTAGGGTCCGAAGCGACCGATGTTGGCGCTGACGGGTTCGCCTTCAGGGGTTTCGCCAAGCGGCCGGGGGAGCTTG
>DRPO01000002.1 GCA_011330835.1 Gammaproteobacteria bacterium
CCAGCGTGACGGGCGCGGAGCCGTTGTTGGTAAAGGTGAAGGTCAGGCTGTTGCCCGTTGCGCCGACAATGGTGTCATCGAACAGCGCGCCACTGGGATCGGCGATCAGGATGCCGACCGGATCGGCGCCGCCAAAGCCGAACAGTGTTACCGAGCCGGAGCCGTTGTCGGTGGCGACCGTCAGGCTGCCGGTCTGGGCGCCCTCGATGGTCGGCGCAAAGCTGACCTCGACGGTGCAGTTGCTGTCCGCCGCCAGAACATCGCCGGTGGCGCAACTGCCGCCGCTGACGACGAAGTCGGTCGGATCGGTCGTGATGTCCGTCAGGCTCAACGGGCCGGGGCCGTTATTCGTTACCGTGACGATGCGCGGATCGCTGGTCGAGCCGGGCGCGGTGCGCGGGAAGGTATAAGTCGCCGGATCGATCGCCAGACTGCCTACCGGCGTGGCGACGCCGTTGCCGGTCAGTGGAACGGTGATATCGCCTTCGCTGGAGGCAATGGCGATGGTTGCGGTCTTGGGGCCGGTTCCTGTTGGAACGAACTTGGCGAATACCGGGCAGTCCGCGCCAGCGTCAAGGGTGTCGCCGCAGTCGGGCGCGTCGATAACAAAATCGCCCGCGTCGGCGCCATCGAGCGTAATGCCGTCAAGCGTTAGCGGCCCCGTGCCGGGGTTGGAAATGGTCACCTGCAACACGTCGCTTTCGGTTCCTTCGGTCGTGTCCGGAAACGTCAGGCTGGCCGGCGTCACCTCGATCGCGGCGGCGGTGATCGGCGCGCACTGTTTCAGGCTGATCGCCGTGGTGGCCAGATCGTCGCCAGTGGTGCCGACCGTGTTGTCGATCAGCGCCAGCGTGGCGGTCGCGCCGCTGGCGGTGAACGTTCCCTCGAACCGGCTCCACGGGGCGTCGGGGGCGTCTTCAAGCGCCACTTCCGGCCCAAAGACGGTAACGCCGTCAACGGTGACTTCCACGTTGGGATCTTGTTCGAAGCCTGGCGGCGTGATTGTGCTGGAGTAATATCCGCTGACCACGTAGGTCTCGCCAGCGGTGAGTCCCGATATCTCCTGGCTGAGATAGGTGACCGGGCCGAGATTCACATTGCCGTTGCTGTAAAGCCAAGTGTCGACGGGGGCAACGCCGTTGGCCCGGTCGCCCGGGAAAGGATGCTGGTTGATCGCGCCGCCATTGGTCATGTTGCCGGTAATGATCGCGACGCCGTTGTCGCCAGGCACTTGATTGGCCGCCTGGAGCGGAGAGTCGCTGGTCCAGGGCGCGAGTCCGCCGCTGGAGAAATCGCCGTTGACGACCAGGTTGTCGCCAGTCGGTCGCGACCCGGCGGGGCAGCCTTGCTCCGCGTGGAGCGCCGGGGCCGCGAGAAAACCGGATAGCAGCAAGAACATCAGCCTTCGCCGAAAAACAGGTGGGCGGGCGTCCTTGTCGGAACGGGGTTCAGGAACAGGAAAATTCATCTGACTACTCCACTTTCTTCATGTTGTCTGCCGAAGCAGGATCTGGACCGGTTGCCCTTGTGGGCGAATGGCATTACCGAGGATAACGCGAGGTTAACCCTGATACCTTATCAAATATCTTAGATAAGTCTACTATAGGTATGATAATAAAGAAATAATGATGAGGAAGGTATCGTACGCGCCTCTTAGGGCCAACCCCTGTGCGTTCGCCCTGGGCCGGGTTGCGTCCACACCTCTGGCTGCTCGCCGCCTTTGGCTGACGCTGCCCGCGCACGATTTGATCGATTCCGGCGCGGGTTGCGAATCGGGGAGCGCTATCAGGGAATCAACTCAACTCGCTGATTCAGAGCCCGGCCCGCTTCGCTGCTGTTGTCGGCGGCGGGCGATTGCTCACCCAGGGCCTTGTAGCGCAGCCGTTCGGGCGCGATCCCGTGGTCGATCAGATAGGTGGCGACCGCCTTGATCCGGTTCATCGAGAGCCGGTTGTTGTAGCTGTCGGAGGCGAGGCTATCGGTATTGCCGATCAGGCGAAGCGTCAGATCGGGGTGCGCTTTCAGGGTTGCGACGACGCCTTCGAGCTTGTCGATTTCGGAGCGCCGGAGGGTGGCCTGGTCGGAGTCGAAATAGACGGGTTCAAACGTGATGGGCGGTGGCGGCGCGGCATAGGGTTTGGCCGGAACGGGGGGGAACGGGGGGCGGCGGCAGCGCGGGCGTGGCGTCGGGGTAGGCGGGTTTGGGCTCCGGTTGGGGCGGCTTGACGGGCGCGGGCGGCTGTCCCCAGCGTTTCATCAGGCTGAGCGACAGAAAACGCGCGTCGCGGTCGAAATATTCATATTCTGCGCGCACCGAGTAGTGATTCTCGAACTGGTATTCCACGCCGACGCCGAGCTGGACCTGCGGATCGTTGAGTCCCCGAAAGTTGATGTCGCCGGAGGCGCTGTTGTTGATATTGCCGATGCCGATCTTC
>DRPO01000003.1 GCA_011330835.1 Gammaproteobacteria bacterium
ATACCCCATTCAGGGCGCGTAGGTTTTTGTCGAGAGCAAGGCGTAAAAACGCAGACATAGTGGGGCTACGTCAAGTTTTTACAACGCAGCTATCGGCGAAAAGATGCGTGGCCTGAATGGGGTATTCTTGGTCGCGAGAGGTATACATTGGAGACATGGAGCGCTTTTCTCAAAACGTACTGGATTATACTGAAGACCTTGATCAGGCGGCCTTCGTTACCGATCGTCTTACCTATGATGCAACCCTGCGCAACCTGGAATTGATTGGCGAAGCGGCCACTCACGTTCCAGACAGGATTCGCCAGACCTTTCCCGAAATCCCCTGGCGACTGATTATTGCGACGAGAAACCGGCTGATTCATGCCTATCTTGGCATTGACGATGACACGGTCTGAAGCATTATTCAGGACGATATCCCGGCTTTACTGAAAGGGCTTGAGCAGATAATAGAGAAGACGGGGGAGTGATTGGCATCTTACACGGAAGACACCCTGGTTCAGCAAACCACAGCCGAGTACCTGGAACAGGAACTCGGGTGGGAGTCGGTGTACGCCTACAATAACGAGACCTTCGGCCCTGACGGGACGCTGGGCCGGGCTTCGGACCGCGAGGTTGTGCTGACGCGACCATTGCGGGAGAAGCTGGTCGAACTGAATCCCGACCTTCCCGATGAAGCCTATGACGATGCCGTGCGTCAGATTACGACAGGCGCGGCGTCCCAAACCCTGTTGGCGACGAACCGGGAGAAATACGAGCTGATCAAGGACGGCGTACAGGTCAGATTCCACAATGCCGACGGTGAGCGGGTCCGCCAGCGACTGCGAATATTCGATTTCGAGGAACCGGAGAACAACCATTTTCTCTGTGTGCGGGAGCTGTGGGTGCGCGGTGATCTGTACCGGCGACGGGCGGATATCGTGGGGTTCGTCAATGGCCTGCCGCTGCTGTTCATCGAGTGCAAGAACATCCACAGGGATCTGAAGGCGGCGTTTGAGCAGAATTATTCCGACTATCGCGATACCGTTCCCCACCTGTTCCATCACAACGCCATTGTGATGTTCGGCAACGGCGACAAGGCGAAGATCGGGTCGCTGACCAGCAAGTGGGCGCATTTCCACGAGTGGAAGCGGCTGGCCGAGGACGAGCCCGGGGTGGTGGATATGGAGACCCTGCTCAAGGGGGTGTGCAACAAGCGCAATTTCATGGATCTGCTGGAGAATTTCATCCTGTTCGATGAGTCTTCCGGCGAGACCCGCAAGATTATCGCCCGCAATCACCAGTTCCTCGGGGTGAACCGGGCCATCGAGGCGGTGCGCGACCGGGATAACCGCCAGGGCAAGCTGGGCGTGTTCTGGCATACCCAGGGCGCGGGCAAGAGCTATTCGATGGTGATGTTCACCCGCAAGGTACACCGCAAGCTGGGCGGGAATTTTACCTTTGTGATCCTGACCGACCGTGAGGATCTGGATACCCAGCTCTACAAGACCTTCGCCGGTTGCGGGGTGGTCGATAATGATCGCGACCCCTGCCGCGCTGTCAGCGGGCAGCATTTGAGCGAACTGCTGGCCGAGCACAAGTCCTACATCTTTTCGCTGATCCAGAAGTTCAACCAGGCAGTCGATCCCGACGAGGGCTACACCCGGCGGGATGATGTCATTGTCATCACCGACGAGGCCCACCGCACCCAGTACGGCACGCTGGCGCTGAACATGCGCAACGCCCTGCCCAATGCGAGCTATATCGGCTTTACCGGAACGCCGTTGTTCACCGATGATGAGGTCACCCGGCGCGTATTTGGCGATTATGTCTCCACCTACGATTTTCAGCGCGCGGTGGAGGACAACGCCACCGTGCCGCTCTATTACGATGCCCGAGGCGACAAGCTCGGCATCGCGGTGGATGACCTTAACGAGCGCATTGCCGAGAAGCTGGAGGAGCTGGAGACGGACGATATCGATGTCGAGCAGCGCTTGGAGCGGGAACTCAAGCGCGATTACCACATCATCACGGCTGGCAAGCGGCTCGATCAGGTGGCGCGGGATTTCGTTCAGCACTATTCCACGGCCTGGGAATCCGGCAAGGCCATGCTGGTGTGCATCGACAAGATCACCTGCGTGCGCATGCACCGGCTGATCGAGTTTTACTGGCGGGAAC
>DRPO01000004.1 GCA_011330835.1 Gammaproteobacteria bacterium
AGGCTATCCGCTTCACCAGCCAGCGGGCTGTTACGTTGGTGATCGCGGTGATCACGGTCGTGCTTGGATTGATCGTCCTGCGGCAGGGGCATGAAGCGAGCGGATTCGCACTGTTCCTGTTTTTCGCGCTGGCGTTTGGGCTGGGCATTCTGATGACGCTGCCGATCGGCGGCGCCGACATGCCGGTGGTGATTTCGCTCTACAACGCGCTGACCGGTCTGGCGGTCGGTTTCGAGGGCTTCGTGCTGCAAAACCCGGCGATGATGATCGCCGGCATTGTGGTCGGTTCCGCCGGAACGCTGCTGACGCAGTTGATGGCCAAGGCCATGAATCGTCCCATCAGCAATGTCCTGTTCAGTAACTTTGGCGACACCGGCGGCGCGGAAGGCGGCGAGGTCAAGGGAACAATGAAGCCCATCGAAGCGACCGACGCCGGCGTGATGATGGCGTTCTCCGACAAGGTCATCATCGTGCCCGGCTACGGCATGGCGGTCGCCCAGGCTCAGCACAAGCTCTGGGAGCTGGTGCAACTGCTGCAAGAGCGCGGCGTGACGGTCAAATTCGCCATTCATCCGGTCGCGGGTCGGATGCCGGGCCACATGAACGTTTTGCTCGCCGAGGCCGGCGTGCCCTACGACATGATCTACGACCTCGACGAGATCAACAACGATTTCTCCACCGCCGATGTGGCGCTGGTAATCGGCGCCAACGACGTGGTCAACCCGGCGGCCCGCAACAACCCCGACAGTCCGATCTACGGCATGCCGATCCTCAATGTCGATCAGGCCAAGAACGTCATTGTCATCAAGCGGGGGCAGGGTGCCGGCTTTTCCGGCATTGAGAATGAGCTGTTCTTCGCCGACAATACCCGTATGCTCTATGGCGATGGCCAGGAAATGGTCAGCAAACTGATCGCGGCGATCAAGGAGATCTAACCTCTCGCCCGGTTTTGAAAGCAGGTGAAGCGCATGACGGCGTCAATCAGGCAGGGCTTGTGGTGGGGATTGGCGCTGCTGCTGTGGTGGCAATCGCCGGCGATCGCGCTGGAAGACATTGGCTATGTCACCGACCACCTGCGGCTCTCCCTGTACAGCGAAAAGGGCGGCGGCGAAAAGCTGCGCACGCTGGAATCCGGCGATGTTCTCGATCTGCTGGAAGAGTCCGGGGCCTGGCTCCGGGTTCGCACCGCCACCGGCGAAGAAGGCTGGGTCAAGAAACTTTACATCGTCGCCAAACCGACAGCCGGCCTCAGGCTCCCGGAAATCGAAAAGAAGCTCAAGGATCGCGAAAACCGAATCGCCGAACTCGAAAAGCAGATTGCCGAGCTGAAGAAAACCCTCGAAAGCAAGAAAGTCGGCGAAAGCCTCAAGGACGACTACGAAAAGCAACTGGTCGAGGCCAACCAGAAAAACGTCAGCCTGTTCAATGAGAAAGAGCAGCTGCGCAAACAGCTCGACCAAGCCAACCTTGAAATTCTCCACCTTAAGCAGGCGGCGGATGGCAAACGCGGCTACCCGGCGTTTACCTTGCCGCTCGCCATCGCGATCGGCGGTTTGCTGGTCGGCGTTCTCATCGGTTGGTGGCTACATGTCCGCAAGTTGCGCAAGCGTTTTTACGGCTTCAAAATGTAGTTGGTCGGGACGACGCCTTTCCGCGCCGGTATTCCTGGGCGTGAGAGATGAATCCTCGAATCCGTAGGGTGGATCAAGTGAAGCGGATCCACCGAATATACTTCCCGCGTTCAAGAAAACCCTGTTCAGGGCGCGTGGATTATTGTCGAGAGCAAGGTGTAACAATGCGGGTACGGTGGCGCTACGTCTAGTCGCGCTTGGTGGATCCGCTTCGCTTGATCCACCCTACTTCCCGCTCTCGGCGGAAAGGTGCGCGGCCTGGAAGGGGTGTTTTTGGTCGCGCTAGCAATAAAAAAAAGGGCCTCGAAAGAGGCCCTTTGAAAACATGGATGTTGCTGCTCTGGAAATATCCGCGACAGGTCATCCATGCTCCCCCAACCTGCCAGATCCACAATCTGATTATTGTTGTTGTCTCCCTGTGAGTACCCGGCATTCAGGAAGGAAGTTCCTTCTTCCACCCGGTCCCTGAGTTTGTTGTTATGGCAGTCCCTGCCTTGTGGGTACGGGTGAAGTTTCCCGCCTGGGAGGGCGCTCGGCAATCGGTCTGCGGGAAAGGCTCGAACTGGTACTGTTTTGCCACGGGAATAGCGCGATGGGGGTCGGGTTTTGAGGGCGGTTTCTCCTGCTTTCGCCGACAGCTTCCTTGCGAGGCGGCGTGTAGCGGCCTTGTCAGGCGCCTTGGGGGAGACCGGCCCCCCCTGGGAGCGCTGGCGTCCCGCCGGCCCACCGGCGATGACGGGCGCGGCCCGACGAGCCGGGTGGCCAAGCGCATTTTCCGCTCACGGCGCTGCAACACTTCGGTCAGAGTCGACAGCTCCGAATGGGGTATTCTTGGTCACAAGAGGTATAATCCGCTCCCTTTTCATTATCTGGTGAGCCATGTTGCTTGCGATTGCCGCTGTTGTGGCGGGTCTGGTTTTGCTGGTCTGGAGTTCCGACCGGTTCGTGGATGGGGCCAGCGCGCTGGCCTTTCATTTCGGCGTGTCGAAGCTGGTCATTGGACTGACGGTGGTCGGGCTGGGGACTTCGGCGCCCGAAATGCTGGTCTCGGCGTTCGCGGCGCTGGGAGGCAATCCGGCGCTGGGGATCGGTAATGCGATTGGCTCGAATATCGCCAATATCGCGCTGATTCTTGGCGTTACGGCGCTGTTCTTTCCGTTGCTCGCGCATTCCCGAATTGTGCGTATCGAGTTGCCGATCCTGCTGGGGACGACGCTGTTTGGCGGTATTCTCGTCTACAATGGCTTTCTGTCTCGGCTGGATGGTCTGTTGTTGCTGTCGATGCTGGCGGCGGTGATGGTCTGGCTGGTGCGGGATTCGATGCGCAACAAGGACGATGTGATGGCCGAGGAGTTGGCGTCCGAGGTGGAGGTCGGGTTGTCGTTGCGGGAGGCCGCGCTGTGGTTCGTCGTCGGGCTGGTGGTTCTGCTGATCAGCGCCCGGATGCTGGTCTGGGGCGCGGTCATCGTGGCGCAGGCGCTGGGCGTCAGCGATCTGGTGATTGGTTTGACGATCGTGGCGGTGGGCACGAGTCTGCCGGAGCTGGCGGCGTCGATCGCGGGCGCGCGCAAGGGGGAGTCGGATTTGGTGATCGGCAATGTCATCGGTTCGAACATGTTCAATTTACTGGGGGTGATGGCGATTGCCGGCCTGATTTCGCCCTCGAAGATTCCAGCCGACGTGCTGGCGCGCGATTTTCCGCTGATGGCGGGGCTGACGATCGCCTTGATGCTGGTGGCGTTCAGCTTTCGCGCTTCGGAGCGTCACATCTATCGATTGGAGGGAGCCGTACTGACGGGGGTGTTTGTGGTGTATCAATATCTGTTGTTTGCGTCGGTCGACGGGGTGGGCGGATGAACCTGGATCGAGACCAGTTGATTTCTCTGGCGCGCGAGGTGCTGACGCTGGAAGCGAGCGCGGTGGCGGCGCTGTCGGAGCGGATCGATGGCGATTTCGTCGAGGCCTGTCAGTTATTGTATGGCTGCCGGGGTCGGGTGGTGGTCACCGGCATGGGCAAGTCGGGCCATATCGGGGGCAAGGCGGCGGCGACGCTGGCGAGCACCGGGACGCCGGCCTTTTTCGTGCATCCCGGCGAGGCTTCGCATGGCGACCTGGGCATGATTACCGACGAGGATGTGGTAATCGCGATTTCCAATTCCGGCGAGACGGATGAGATCCTGACGATTCTGCCGCTGATCAAGCGTCTTCACGCGCCGCTGATCACGATGACGGGGAATCCGGAGTCGCGGCTGGCCCGGCAGGCGGATGTGAATCTGGATATCAGCGTCGAGCAGGAGGCCTGCCCGCTGAATCTGGCGCCGACCACCAGCACGACGGTAACGCTGGCGCTGTGTGACGCGCTGGCGGTCAGTCTGCTCAAGGGCAGGGGGTTTACCGCCGAGGATTTCGCGCGTTCCCCCCCCGGCGGCAAGCTCGGGCGGCGGCTGCTGCTGAGCGTCGGTGATATCATGCATCCGGTCGAGCGCACGCCGAAGGTGTCGCCCCGGGCGATGCTGGTCGAGGCGCTGGAGGAGATGAGCGGCAAGGGGCTGGGGTTCACCACGGTGGTCGATGACGCCGGTCGCCTGCTGGGCGTCTATACCGATGGCGATCTGCGTCGCACGCTGGACCGGCAGGTCGATGTCCGTTCGACGCCGGTGGAGCAGCTGATGACCACGCCCTGCGAGACGACGACGGCGGATATGCTGGCGGTCGAGGCGCTGAACCAGATGGAGGGGCGCATTCTGACCTTGCCGGTGGTGGACGAGAACCATATCGTGATTGGCGCGTTGCACATGCATGATCTGCTGCGGGCGGGCGTCGTATAGAGGAAGCGAATCATGGAAAAACTGATGGCGCTGGCCGCGACGATCGAGCTGGTGATTTTCGATGTCGATGGCGTGCTGACCGACGGGACGCTGTTTCTCGGCGACGACGGCCAGGAATACAAGGCCTTCAATTCCAAGGACGGGCACGGCATCCGCATGCTGCACGAATCCGGCGTGCGTTCGGCGATCCTGACGGGACGCCAGTCGAACGTGGTCAAGCATCGCGCCAGCGATCTCGGCATCGAATATGTCATGCAGGGCCACCGCGACAAGCGTCCGGCGTTCGAGGCGCTGTGCAAGGAGACCGGGCTGGCCCCGGCGGTGATGGCCTATGTCGGCGATGATGTCGTCGATCTGCCGGTGATGACCCAGGTCGGCTTCGCCATCGCGGTCAACGACGCGCACCCGATGGTCAAGCGGCATGCGCACTGGACGACGGCGGCGGTGGGTGGGCGCGGCGCGGCGCGCGAGGTCTGCGAGTTCCTGATGGAAGCCCGGGGCGTGCTGGACGAAAAACTGCGGTCCTATTTGTGACACTGTCGCCGCTGACATTTCGCGTCGTCGTGGCCGTTTTGCTGATGCTGGCCATTGGCGGCGTTTTTCTGTTCTGGTCGCGAACCGGCGAGCCGCCGGCGGGACTGGAGGAGGCTGCGACCAACCAGTTCTACCTGAAGCAGTTTACCCTGACGGGGTATGACGGCGGCGGGCAACCCAATGTTCGGCTGGAGGCCGAGCGGCTGGAGCAGTCGTCGCTGTCGGGCGATTTGACCATTACCGCGCCCCGTTTTCGCCTGACCGACGAGAAGGGCGGGGTCTGGCGTCTGGAGGCGGAAAGCGGCGAGATGGACGAGGCGATGATCCATGCCGCGCTGGCCGGCGATGTGACGCTGGTTTTCGAAGACAATCCCCACGCGGTGATGAAGACGCCCCGGCTGGACGCCGAACTCAAGGCGCGCATCGTCAGCACCGACGCGGGGGTGAGGGTGATTCAGGGAAACAACCATATCGAGAGCGTCTCGATGCGGGCAGATCTGGCGAGGGACCGGATCAGCCTGTCCGATTCGGTGAGAGGTGTCTATGTTCCGTGATTGGCGATGGCGTGGTTTTGGCTGGTTGCTGGCGCTTCTGGCGATTGTCCCGGCGATCTCCTCGCAGGCGCGGGAAACCGCCGACGCCGCGCCCATCAAGATCCTCGCGGACAAGGTCGAGGTCGATCCCAATACCAATGTGAGCGTCTATTCCGGCCACGTGGAGCTGACTCAGGGCGTCATGCGGCTGACCGCGGACTCCCTGACGGTGTCGCTCAAGGACGGACAGCTCGACAAACTCGTGGCGAGCGGCTCGCCGGCGCGCTTCAAGACCGTGCTGGAAGATGGCCGCCCGGCGGTTGGCGAGGCGCGGGAAATCGAATTTCTGGCGTTGCGTCAGCGTTTGCTGCTCAAGGGCGACGGCAAGCTCGAAGAGGGCGGCAACAGCGTCGCCAACGACCGCATCGTCTTCAATCTGGAGACCGGCAACCTCAGCGCCGGCGGCGAACCGGCCAAGGGGCGCGTCGAGGTCACCATCTTGCCCGCCAATCCGCCGGCTTCGGAGCAGTCTCGATGACGGATCAGCCCGCCAGCACGCTGCTGGCCACGGACATTCGCAAGCAATACAAGGGCCGTCCGGTGCTCGAAGGCATCTCCATGCAGGTTCGCAGCGGCGAAGTGGTTGGCCTGCTGGGGCCCAATGGCGCGGGCAAGACCACCTGTTTCTACATCATCGTCGGCCTGATCCGCGCCGATGGCGGCGAGGTGCGCATCGACGACCACGATCTCACCTGGCTGCCGATGCACGCCCGCGCCCGGCTCGGCCTGGGCTACCTGCCGCAGGAGGCGTCGGTCTTCCGCAAACTCTCGGTGACGCAGAACATCATGGCGGTGCTGGAGCTGCGCCGCGACCTGGATCGCAAGGGGCGTGAAGAAAAACTGGCGTCGCTGCTGGATGAGTTGCAGATCGAGCACATCAAGGACAGTCTGGGCATGAGCCTGTCCGGCGGCGAGCGGCGCCGGGTGGAGATCGCGCGGGCGCTGGCGACCGAGCCGCGATTCATTCTGCTGGACGAGCCGTTCGCCGGCGTCGATCCGATTTCAGTGCTGGATATCCAGCGGATTGTCACGCATCTCTGCGATCGCGGCATCGGCGTGCTGATTACCGATCACAACGTTCGCGAGACGCTTGGCATCTGCTCGCGGGGCTACATCCTGCACGATGGCAAGCTGATGGCGGAAGGCGCGCCGGAGGCGTTGCTCGCGGACGAAAATGTCAAGCGATTTTACCTCGGAGAGAACTTCTCTTTGTAGATTTTTGTCAGTTTTGATGGATCTCTCACGCTTTGGCATGAGCATTGCTTTGTTTGGTCGGAGAGCGGTTGTCCGGGGCCATGGCGGGGGGCATAATCCAGACATGCCCCATTGTTGTTTGCACCTGGAAAAGCTGCCTGGATCATGGAAGTCCGCCCAAACGATTGGCGTGTTTCTTCCGCGCCCAAGTGGTTCTTCCAGGCTGAAGGATCATGCTTAAGACAGGACTCCAGCTCAAGATCGGTCAGTCGCTGACGCTGACGCCCCAGTTGCAACAGACCATCAAACTGTTGCAGTACTCGGCGCTCGAATTACAGAACCAGGTTCGCGAAATGATCGAGCAGAACCCGCTGCTGGAGCTCGACGAGAATGAGTCCGAGCCGGTCGACCGGCTGAACGGTTCCGCCGTGGACGCCCCGGAAGATCAGCCGGTCAGCATGGAGCAGGGCGGCGCGATTCCCGATGAGTTGCCCGTCGATACGGATTGGGAGTCGGTTTACACCAACATGCCGACCCCGCGCCCAACGGCCTCCGACAGCGACATCTCCGGGATGCTGGAAAACATCGGCGGCTCGGAAACCAGTCTGCGCGAGCACCTGCTGGAGCAGCTGGATCTGACGCCCCTGTCCGATGTGGACAAGGTCATTGGCCAGGCCATTATCGATGGCGTCAGGGACGATGGCTATCTGGGCGAAAGCCTGGAGGATTTGCTGGATTGCCTGCGCAAGGAGCTGGACCCGGATCTGTCCCTGGCGGAGATCGAGGCGGTTCGGAAGTTCATCATGCGTTTCGATCCCGTGGGTTGCGCCTCGCTCGATCTGCGTGAAAACCTGTTGCTGCAAGTCGATCTGCTCGACTCGGATTCCGAGGCCGTGGCGCATGCGAAACTGATTCTCGACCGGTTCTTCCCGGAGCTGGAAAAACAGAACCTCAAGCGGCTGGTGAGCCGGAGCCGATTGACCGCGCAACAGGTGGAAGCGGCGCTGGACCTGATCCGCACGCTCACCCCCCGCCCCGGCTCGGCGATTGGCGCCGCGACCGCGGATTACGTCAAGCCCGACGTCTTCGTGGTGCAGCACAACGGTCGTTGGGTGGCCATGCTGAATCCGGAAGTCTCCCCGCAGCTGCGGATCCACCCGTACTACTCGTCACTGGTCAAGCGTGGGGATGGCAGCGACCAGAACAAGTACATCAAGGATCATCTTCAGGAGGCGCGCTGGTTTCTCAAGAGCATCCAGAGTCGCAACGACACCATTCTCAAGGTCGCCGAGGTCATCGTCGACAAGCAACAGGAATTTTTCGAGCGCGGCGAGGAGGCCATGCGACCAATGATCCTGCGGGACGTCGCGGAAGTGGTCGAGATGCACGAGTCCACGATTTCCCGGGTCACTTCGAGCAAATACATGCTAACCCCACGTGGGTTGTTGAGTTTCAAGTACTTTTTCTCCAGCCAGCTCGGCAAGTCCGATGGCGGGAACACCTCGGCGACCGCGATCCGCGCCGTGATCCGCAGCCTGATCGAGCAGGAAAACCGACAAAAGCCCTTGAGCGACAGTAAAATAACCACTATCTTACTTAATGAGAAGGGAATAAAAGTAGCGCGTCGAACCGTCGCTAAATACAGGGAGGCCATGCAGATTCCACCGTCGAGCGAAAGGAAAAGAATTGCCTGATAACCTGGTATTTCGCCTGAGACATCATCCGCCGGCTTTTTTCCGGCTCGCTCCCCTTCAATCTGCTTTTCCTTCCGTTTTCTCCGTCATTCATTTCAGAGCCTTCGGCGACGCGCCGGAGGTTGTCACGCCGGTTTCCTCATTTGGCTTCGGGCGCCCGCGGTGCGGGAGCCGGGAGACGAACGAGGCGTTCTTCCCTCCTTTGCTTCGACGCAAGCTGTTGAATCCAGACATGCGAATAGCCGCTTCGCGTGAAGCGCCAAGGTGGGTTCCCATACAATCGAAAAGGAGATCTGTTATGCAGTTAACCCTGACCGGACATCATGTCGATATCACCGATTCCTTGCGCGCCTATGTCAAGGACAAGTTCAAGCGTCTGGATCGGCATTTCGATCGAGTGCTGGACAGCCACGTTGTGCTGACTGTAGAAAAACTCCGCCACAAGGCCGAGGCCGCCATTCGCGTCAGCGGCGGTCGGCTGTTCGCGGACAGCGAGCACGAGGATATGTACGCGGCGATTGATTTACTTATCGACAAGCTGGATCGGCAAGTGGTAAAACACAAGGAGAAAGCAACCAACCATCACCGGAACCACAATGAAGGTTCCCACCGTTACCAAGCCTCTATGTTGAACTGATGAATCTGGCGACACTGATTTCCCCCGAAGCGGTAGCCGGCCTGGAAAGCGTTTCGAGCAAGAAACGCTCTCTGGAGCAACTGGCCGCGCTGCTTGTCGATGTCAATCCCCAGCTCAGGCCCGCCGAGGTGTTCGACGCCTTGATGGAGCGTGAGCGACTGGGCTCCACGGCTCTGGGGAAAGGTGTCGCCATTCCTCACGCGCGCCTGCCCGATCTGGACAGGGCCAGCATTGCCATTATCAAGATGGACAAGGGCATCGACTTCGATGCGCCAGACGGGCGCCCGGTCGATGTGCTGGTTGCGCTGGTGGTGCCCGATGAGGCGAATGAGGAACATCTGCGGATTCTCGCATCGCTGGCGGAACTGGCGTCGGACGATGATTTTCTCGCCCGTTTCCGGGCGCGGCAGGGTAACGCCGCGCTCTATGATCTGCTGCGCCAGTATC
>DRPO01000005.1 GCA_011330835.1 Gammaproteobacteria bacterium
AGCCTCGTCTCATGCGCTCCTTGATTTTCTCGAGGCGCTGCTCCGCCCGCCTGCATTTTGCCTCGTCGGACTGCTCATTCCGCGCAACCAGGCCGATCGCCGTGGATTGGTCGACTCCCGCCGGAAACGCCATCCACGCGCCAAGCGCCAAAACCATCAAAAGTTTCTCTGAACTGTTCGTTCGATTATTTCTATCGCGAAAAGGCCTCTCGCGATCAAGAATACCCCGTTCAGGGGGCATGGATTTTCGTCGAGAGCAAGGCGCAAAAACGCAGGCTTAGTGGCGCTACGTCGAGTTTTTGCAACGCGGCTATCGACGAAAAGACGCGCGCCATGAATGGGGTATTCTTGATCGGGAGAAGTATATCCAGCGACGCACCGGCAAGCTGCCGTCGGCCCGCTTGAGCAGTTGTTCGAACTGACGCCGCCAGCGCAACGCCGGTGGAAGCTCGGGGATGAACTCCGCGGATGCGCCGGATCTGGCGGCATCGTCTCTCGCGAGAGTCCGCGCCAGTTCCGGCATGACGCTCACGTGGAAACGGTCGCCGCGTTCGGCCAGCCAGGCCGCGACGCCGTTGAGACGCGAGGCGTTGATGGCGTTGATCCGGCCTCTGGGCGGGTCAACGCTTTCGAGATAAAACTGCTCGAACGAGTGGGTGACGATGACCACATCGCTGACGCCGCCCTGCTGCGCGAGATCGAGATAGCGGGTGATTTCGTCCAGAGACAGCGCGGTGATCTGCAAATGCCGGAACCCGCCGCCATTACGAATATTGCTGATGGGCAGCTCCCAGACGCCGCTCCCGGCGCGATACAGGGCGCGGGGTCGATCGGGTGGGGACAACCGGCATTCTCGCTCCCGGTAGCAGCGGTTGTAGTTGCTGCTGATTCGCAAGCCGACGTCCGCCATCGCCGCCAGGGTGTCGTCGTTGGCCGCGAAATGGCCCGCGCGAAAGGCCACGACGTCAGCGCGAGGGACGCCCGCCTCGACCAGTAGCTCAATGCCTTCGCCCAGCAAGTCGCGCTGTTCGTCTCGCGTGTATTCCCACATCCTGTCCGGCAACGGCTCGACGCCCCGGGTTTTCCAGTCCGCCACGCGCTGGCGGGGGTGGGCGTGCAGTTGGACATCGTGACCGCGCGCCAGAATATGGCCGCACACTTCCTGGAGCCCGGACTTGCCAAAGCTGTGCGCGCCAAAAGGATCGACGAAAAACACGCCCCGCAGCCCATGCCGTTCGAGGGTATCCATGATCAGGGGAATGCCGAGTCCGGCGCCATTGCCGCCAAAACGCCCCCAGACGCGCGAATCGTAGCCTGCGGCGGGCAGGAATTGCCCGTCGGCGGTCACGCGCTGTTCGCGGCATTCGGTATCGATCGTGATGTGGACGCGGGTCTTCACAGGCTTTGCGCGGTGGCGGATTGCAGCGACCCCGGGCGATTGACCAGGGAATGATAGATGCGTCGGTAGCGGCGCATGCCCACGCCCCAGTTGCGCTCGCGCTCGACATAGGCGCGGGCGTCGCGGCGCACCCGCTCCCATTGGTCGCGAGAATCGAGCACCTCCTTGATCGCCAGCGCCAAGTGGCGCGGATCGCCGGCCTTGAACAGCCAGCCGGTCTTGCGGTCTTCAATCAGCTCGCGATGCCCGCCGATGTCGGAGGCCACCACCAGCCGCCCCTGCGCCATCGCTTCCAGCGGTTTCAGCGGCGTGACCAGTTCGGTCAGGCGGATCGGCATGCGCGGATAGACGAACAGATCCACCAGCGAGTAATAGCGATCCACCTCGCTGTACGGCACCCGCCCGGTCATTACCACGCTGTCCGACAAGCCCATGTTCACCACTTGGCGACGCAGGTTCTCGTCCTGCTCGCCGCCGCCCACCAGCAGCACCTTGACATCCGGGTAGGCGTCGCGGATCAGCGGCATGGCGTCGAGGAGCAAGGCCAGCCCCTCATAGGCGAAAAAGGAGCCGATGAACCCCAGCACCTTGCCCCGCTCCAGGCCGAGTTCTGCCGCCAGTTTTTCATCGCGCGGCAGTTCGGCGCGGAATTTCTCCAGATCGATCGCGTTGGGGATGATGGTGACCTTCTCCTCGGGAATCCCCCGGGCGACGATGTCGTCCTTGAGCCCCTGACAAATCGTGGTAATCGCATCGGCGTGACGGAAGACGTGAGTCTCCAGCGCACGGGTCATGCGATAGCGCAGGCCGCCCTCCTGACTGGTTCCCTGATCGACCGCCGCGTCCTCCCAAAAGGCGCGACATTCGTAAACCACCGGCAAGCCAAAGCGCTTGCCGGCCTTCAACGCGGCCATGCCGGTCAACGCCGGCGAGTGGGCGTGCAGCACATCCGGTCGCTCGCGCTCGATCACTTCCGCCAGGCGACGGGTCAGCCCCTTGATGACCGCGGCCTGGTTGAACACCGGCAATCGCGACGCCAGCCCTTCAGCGGCGGGCGTGCGATAGAAAGGCAGGCCATCCACCACCTCCTCAAGCCGACCATTCCAGTCGTGCTTGGCGCTGGTGACATGCGAGGTTCGCCACCCCTGCTGGCGCTGATGTTCAAGAATCGACTGGGTGCGAAACGAATAGCCGCACTGCATGGGAATGGACAGGTTAAGAATATGAAGAATATGCATGGTTGCCGCGTGACAAGACAGCCCGACGACGATGCCGGTCAGCGCCAGCCCGTCTCCCGAGATCGAAAAAACATGGTTCGGATCGCCGGCGGACCGGCGCTACCCAACACCCTCGAAAGATAGATTGAGCTAACGTGGTTTAGTTCAACGGCAACGTGAAGCGCTCGCAAGAAATGTTGCGTATTTGCCTATATCGGCAATGCTGGACTCACCCTCCCGCCCGCATAGCGACAAACGATGACTTCAATAGA
>DRPO01000006.1 GCA_011330835.1 Gammaproteobacteria bacterium
ACGAAAAATTCGCCTTCATGCCCTATCATCTCGTTGGTCATCTCAACGCGATGAAAATCAACAGCGACACCGGCGACCATATCTACGGGATCGACGGCCCGCTATCGGCGTGGGTGGATGACGTCAACAAGGACGGCAAGATCACCGCCAGCGACGATCATGTGTATCTGTACTTCGGCTTGCGGCGCGGCGGCAAGCATCTCTACGCGCTGGACGTGACCGATCCGGACTCGCCAAAACTCAAATGGCGAATCGACGCCGGCGCAACCCACTTCGAACACCTCGGTCAAAGCTGGTCGAGAATGACGCTGCTCAACCTCGACGATGGCGGAACATCGCGCAAGGTCATCGCATTCACCGGGGGGTACGACACCTCGGAAGATACCGTCAATACCGTTCGATCCGCCAACGCCGAAGGTCTGGGCGTCTACCTGGTGGATGCCGCAAGCGGCGCATTCATTGCGTCGATCGGCCCGGACGCCAGCGACTATACGGTCAACGCCAGCCAGATGATCTACAGCATCCCCTCGGGCTTGCGGGCGATCGACGCCAATGGCAACCACATCGCCGATCGCTTCTATTTCGGCGACATGGGCGGGCAGCTATGGCGCATCGACATCGCCGAAGGCGAGGATCTGACGGACGCGGCGACCTACACCGTCACGCGCCTGGCCGATCTTGGCGGCTCGACGCCCGCCACGCACCGGCGGTTCTATTATCCGCCCGCGGTCGCCCGCCTGACCCGCGCCGATGACAGCAAGGTGCTGGCGATAGCCATCGGCTCGGGTTATCGCGCCCATCCCCTCAACCGGACAATCAGTGATCGTTTATACACGCTGTACGATCCCAACGCCGGCGTTGGCGCGCCCTCGTCCTGGACAACGCTGACCGAAAGCGATCTCTACGACGCCAGCGCCAACCTCGTCGCCGAAGGCGGCGACACCGACGCCCAACTGGCGCTGCTTGCCGGCAAGAAAGGCTGGCGGATCGCCTTGAGCGCGAATGGCGAAAAGTCGCTGTCGGAAGCCCGAATCATCGCCGGATCGGTTTATTTCACCACCTTCGAACCCTCCCTCGCGAGTTGCGGCGCCTCGGGCGTCAACCGTCTGTACACCCTGAAACTGCTCGACGCCACGCCCGCCGTCGATCTGGATGGCGACGGAACGCTGCTCAAGGCTGACCGAACCCTGACCCTTGGGCAGGGCGGCATCGCCCCCGAGTTCAAACGGATATTCCTGCCTTGCTCCGGCGAAGGCTGCACCCAGGATTGCGTGGGAACGGAATGCCGCGACGGCCCGCCGCGCATTCTGAGGAGTCTTTTCTGGAGGGAAGAACGATGATGACCCCGAAAGCCAGAGGCTTTTCCCTGATCGAACTCATGATCGCGCTGGCGATTGTCGGGATTCTCGCCGCCGTCGTTTATCCCGGCTATACGCACCATATACAGCGCGCGGGCCGGGCCGACGCCAAGGCCCTGCTGATGCAGGCTCAGGCTCGCCAGGAGAGCTTCTTCGGCGCGCACAACCGTTACGCCGGAAACATGACCGCGCTGGGCTACGGCGCCACGACGGTTATGTCGGAAAACAAACGCTATCAGGTCTCCGTCAACGCCACCACCGTCAACAGCTACCTCCTGCAAGCCAAACCGAATCCGGCATCGGCTCAGGCGAACGACGGATGCGGAACGCTGACCATCGACCAGCTGGGCGTCAAAGCCATCCGCAACCAGCCCGCCTCAGCCACCGAGGACGCGACCGACTGCTGGAAAGGGTAAATCTCGACCAAAAGCAGCCGCCTCCCCCGAACAGGGTATTCTGGTCGCGAGAGGTATATGTCACTTTCTGGTATATTAATCGTTGCGTATATTCTCGCAGGCACGCTGGCGCTCCCAATAGTCCCCTCTCCCCTTTGGGGGAGAGGGTTAGGGTGAGGGGGGAAACCGCATATCGGGATACTGGGCGCGAGTACTTTTGCAACTATTGATAATTAGCGCCACGTGTGGATTAGCATTTCCATGGGGCTAGAGGACTCCGCCATGCAATCAGAAGAGATGTCGGTAGGGAAACAGGGACGAATCGTCATTCCCGCGTCCTTGCGAAAACAACTGGCGATCAAGCCCGGCTCGCGACTGCGGGCCTGGGTTGAGGATGGGCGTTTGGTGATGGAAACCAGTGATCGATTGTGGGATCTCGTACATGATGCCTGTCGCAAGGTTCCCGAAGATGTCGATTTGGCGCAGGCGCTTATTGATGAGCGTCGGGAAGCCGCCATGGAAGAGAATAAATGAGCCGGGAAGAATGGCTTGTTGACGCCTCGGCCTTGCTCGCGGCGATTCATAAGGAACGAGGCGGGGATGCCGTGCGGGAAGTGATAGACGGTTCTGTTATTTCCGCCGTTAATTGGTCGGAAGTGTTGCAAAAGCTGGAGCAAGCCGACATCGACCGCGAGCAAGTGGAAACGGCTCTGAAGGCGCTTGGCCTGAAAGTGATTGAATTTACCGGTAAGGATGCGAGCATTGCCGCCGGTCTTTGGAAGGCTTTAAGAAAGCTGGGCTTGTCGTTTGCTGATCGCGCTTGTTTGGCTGCGGGACTCCGTATGGGGCGTAAGGTCATGACAGCGGATAGAATCTGGAAAACTCTGGATATTGGGATTGAGGTGTGGGTGATCCGGGAGCGGATTAGGCTTCTTGCGGGCGAGCGTCCTTGCGTCGCAGGCATGGCGGGACTACGGGAAGTTCTTCAAAGCGGCTATCGACGGGGATTTGGATTGCGTTCGTCACTATGAACAGGCCCAGTGTCCCACGAACTGGCGCGCTACTCGACCGCTGCGGGAGCCGCGATGCAGGGCGTAGCGCAGGGCTTCTTTCCGCCAGCGGTCGTCGTCGAGGCTGACTTCAAGTTGGCTGGCCCAGTAACGGACGATGTCGAGATACTGATCCTGGTTGAAGGGGTGG
>DRPO01000007.1 GCA_011330835.1 Gammaproteobacteria bacterium
AGAATCAGGATGCGCAACTTGCGGCCTTTTTTCTCGGCCAGAAAACGCGCCGGAACACGGGCCAGGAACCACGTGAACTCGCTGAGCCCGGTTTCGGAAACCCCGCTCCGCTCCGAACCGTTTTTCACGCGGTAATAATTGACGCCATTGATGAAGGAGGTCTTCGACTGACGCCGGGTTTGCGACGCGTCGGTGTAGCTTTGCACCACATCGATGGAGTGATACAGGGATTGCTGGCTGAACAGCAGACGCGGATAGTCGTAACCCCGGCTGTGGTAATAGGCCTCTCCGGCGGCGGTGAACAGCGGCCCCTGCCACAGGGCGAACAGGCCGACGAGCAGACCCCCGGCGACCAACACCGAGCGATCAAACCGGCTGCCCTTGAACAGCCCGACCACGAGCGTCAGCATGGCGGACAGGTACAGCGGCGCGATCGCCGCCGGCCAGTAACGCACGAAGAACGCCATCAACAGCACCGCCGCGCCCGCGCCCAGCAGATCCCAGCGATAGCCGTCGGTCAGCGACAGGTCAGGGTTCGATTCGATGCAGCGCGGCAGCAGGATCGAGTAGAACGCCGAGGTCAAAAACGCGGTGATGAACAACAGCCCCCAGAGCACGGCCATCCCCCAGCCGGCTGCGATGAATGCGCCAGCCAGCGGCTTGACCAGCGGCAGCATCGCCAGATGAAACACGAACAGCGCCACCGACGCCGGTCGCCAGATCGCCAGCGGCAACCTGGAAAACCAGCCATAGCCCACCGACAACCCGCAAAAATACGCCAGCCCGACGATCAGTATCGTCAGTTCGCTGGCCGACAGGATGCTGGCGAATTCGCGGGTGACCAGATATTGCAACAGGATCAGGCAAAACCCGGCCATAAACAGCATCAGGCGCGCCTCCGCCAGCGAAAAGAACGCCCAGTCCGATTGGACGCCGTCCGCCGCGGCTTCCCGATAGCCGCGCCGATCCGCGACGATCAGACCCGCCGCCGCCAGCAGCAGGGCCCCGGCCTCCAGGCTCGCGCCATCCAGCCAGGCCGCGCCGGCGGCCAGCAGCAGCGCCGGCGCCGCGACCCACCCGGCCAGGGCGGTCAGGCTGAACGACAGCAGCGGCCCCCAGTACAGAAAATCCACGCCCCAGTGCACGAAGGCCAGCATGCTCAGCAGATACCCCAGCACAAAGCCATTGTTTTCATGCAGAAACAGCGAGGCGGCGGCCAGGCGGCGACGCCAGCGCCGGAACAGCACGCCCACCGGCAGGGCCGCCAGGGCGACCAGCGCGGCGATCACGGGCAACAACGCCGGATACGGCGCGAGCAACGACAGAATCGCCAGCAAGGCGCCGTAGGCGGAGAGCGAGATGACACCCGCCCGCCGCATGCCCAGCCCGGGAAAGCCACGCAAACCCGCGACCACGCCGCCCATCCAGGCCAGCACCACCAGAAAATATCCGATCGCGCTGGCGGTGTATTCCACTTCGACCAGCAGGTACAGCGCGACCTGCAACACGCCAAAATGCAGCCCCTGAAGATAGGGAAACGCCGCTGAACGCGGCTGCCGTTCGCGACGCGTCACAGGCTTGCGACGCAGCCAGAACGCGCCCAAGGCCACCGGCGCCAAGGCGAGCAGCGGCGCCCAGTTCAGCGTCCAGGCGCCGGCGAACAGCGAGCCGAACAGCGACGCGACAATGCCGAGCACAAAGCCGTTGTTCTCGTGAAAGAATAGTTGCCTGACCCGGGTAAAGCGGCGCTGCGCCCAGGCGAAATAGTAGCCGGGCGCGATGCCGGAAAGCAGCGCCGTCGCGGCGACCACGACATAATCCGCGCTGCTGTAGGGATGCCGATGGACGACGAACCAGGCGACGTAATAACTCGCCAGCGACAGCGCCAGCACCGCCGCCAGACGGTGGTGACGCGCCCGGCGCAAGCCCATCAGAAAGCCGATCAGCCAGAACGCCAGCACGAAAAAGAACGATACCGCCCGGCTGGAGACATAGGCCTCGGTAAGGAAAAAATAGCCGAACTGCAATAGCGCGAAATAGAAACCGAGCGCGAACGCCATTCGCCCGTGAGCGGGCTCCCCGGCGACCGGTGGTTGTGTCCTGCGTTCAGTCATCGAAAATCAGATCCCCGACGTTGGCGATGGTGATGATCCTGGCGCCCTTGACCAGTTCATCAACCTCCTGGTTGACATAGATATCGATGCGATCGCGGGCCTTGTGATGAATGGCCGCGCGCAGGCGCCGCTTGTCCGGGATGTTCAGGCTGGCCTTGCCGCCATAGAAATACACCGAGCTTCCCTTGACCAAGACGAAATACTGGTCGAACGATTGCGTCAATGTGGCGATCAGGCGTTTACCATAGTGCGAATCGCTGTCGATGGGACTGAGCGAAGCCATCGAAAAAATCCCCTGATCGGCGAGCCGCGCCTTGACCATGGTGAAAAATTCCCGGGTGTAGGTGAGCGCGATCTGGCGCGAATAGGCCGGTGGAATATCGTGCAGAATCAGGTCGAAGCGTTGATCGGTATTGGCGATGAAATGCTTGGCGTCATCCTCGACAAAACGCCAGTTGTGAAGGCTGTCCAGCCGGTTGTAACGCTGGAAATAGCGCCGGCTGGTTTCGAACACCTCGCGGTCGATATCGACAATGGTGATGTCGCGAACGAAGTCGCCCATCCGGCCCACGGTGGACATGACCCCGCAACCCAGCAGATTGACCGACGGATGGCCCAGCAACCGCGCCGGATACTCCGCCAGAAAATAGCTGTAATTGTAGTGGCCCGCGTGCGCGAACTGACGCTTGCCGTTGAGCGTCAGCATCGGCGTACCGTCGGCCAGTTTCAGCACCTCGATCTTGTGATACGGCGTATAGCGGCTGTAGATGACCGACTCGACGTTTTTGCCGGGATACCACTGTTGATAAAACCAGGTGGACAAGCGGGCGTCCCAGCCCGGCGCCCCGGCGACAAACGCCACAACGCCCAGCGCCATCATGGCGACAATGGACTTGTTGACCTTCAGCAAGACCGCGATGGCGATATAGACAAGGAAATAGCATGCGATCAGCACGAGATGGGAAACGCTCAGCAATGCCGGAACCAGCAACAGCCCGAGGATCGAACCGGCGATCTCCATGCTGTAGAGCGACTGGAACCGGTCGCGTTCCGACTCGATCATGGCGGGCAAAATGATCGCGTAAACCGACGTTGACGACAGCATGATCAGCCCAAAGGCGACGACATAGGCCGTCAGCCAACCGGGATCCGCGCTCCACTGGTGAATCTCCGCCGCCATCGAGACATCGCGGTAAACCAGGTAGGCGCCCGCCTGCAAGCCGACGATCACCGCCATCTGAACCGGCATCATTGCCGGAAGCAACAAAGCGGCGACGGTGCGGGGCAGCCGGTCCGAAAAGAAATAGCCCAGCGAAAGCCCGCCAAAATAGGACAATGAAAACGTCAGCACCGCCAGTTCCGGCGCCCGGAACGCGATGCCAAAGGCCTGAACCAGGATAAAATTGAGCAGCGTCAGGTTGACGCCCGCGCCAACCAGAACCCAGTCCCCTCGGCGCATGGTCGCCAGCCGTGAAGCCAGGCCGTGTCCAGGCCACGGCCTGGGTGAATCTTCCGTGATAGTGTTGATAATCACACTCCCTGTGATTTTTCGGGGTGGTTCCCCCCCCCTCACCCTAACCCTCTCCCCGGGGGGATAGGGGACAGTTGAAAAGCCTCGATCAGCGCCCTACTGATAAATCTCGCGCCAGTTCCGGCGGCCA
>DRPO01000008.1 GCA_011330835.1 Gammaproteobacteria bacterium
GCCTTTTACCCGTGTCACCAGGCCCGCATCGACCAACCTGGAGAGCAATGGAATAATCGGCGTGAACGCCTGATCATTGGCTAGCCAGACCCGCTGAACCCATTCATCGCAGGCAATGCGCGTGGTGGGTGTGAACTGATCCGGATCCTTGCCCGCCAGACGCTTTACCACCCCCATCAGGTCCAGTTGCTCATTGTCGCTCATGCGTAATTTACGGCGCGCCAGCCGCGACAGATCCTTGGGTAACACGGTTTCCCGACGACCATCCAGTGACGATTTGGGTAGCCGACCACGCGCATCATCCGCGTCGAAAAGTGGCTGGGAAAAACAACGGGTGTTCTTGCGCGCGTTGGTCAGCCGGTCCAACCGCTCCCGCGCGCCAACGTAGTCTTGCCCATCCCATGCCACCGCGACCGCGTAAATTTCGAGCAGATCGGCAATATCATTCTGAAGATCCCATTGAGGTTGGCGTAAAGTAGCCGGTCTTACCCTTCGACCGAACTCGCCGCGCGCGTACTCGATGAAACCTTGAAGACGCGTTCCAGCCGCGTGCCTGGCGTCCTCGATGGCACGATGTACATCGCCCTGAAGACTCGCAATGACGCGGTTGGCGACATTCAGGCTTGTGTCCGGCTCCAGCTCTTTTCCCGAAGCGACCGAGGGAAAAATCATGGTAGCGCCCGCGTCGTGCAATGCCCGCGCGGCGGCTTTGCTGACTTCGGACAACATGTGCGAGCCGAACCACAGATCCCGTGTGCGCAATGCCGATGCAATGAAATCCTGAACCGGACCTATCGATAGACTGATCAACGAATGGCTGCTCATCGGCATGTTCCCTGGTGGAAGAACGTCATGAACGCATCGAGCGCGTTCCGGGCTTTGCACATTTTCAACGGTTTGACACGTTCGGCATCGGCCTCCGACCACCATTCCCCCGCCTCGAAGTTGCGCGGTTCTTGGTCCTTCGGCTTCAGCGTCAACGAGATGTGCCGGATATGCTCATGTGGCAGCAGCAAGGCTGCCGGAACATAGCGCCCGTTTTGCTTTCGATAAGCTGTCAGAATCACCGGACTGGCCATGCGTTCCAGTCCGTTTCCCGGCATCAACTCCGTCTGCGAAGGATCCCCGCAGCGATCGTCCTTGAACTTGAACACGATCGGCAAACCAAAACTGGCGCGAGGGAAAGCCAGTGGTCTGCTCATGTCGGGCGCCCGGTCCTTTGGGCAACGAGAGTCCCCACGCCGTATTGCATGGGTGGAGGCAATACGTCGAATGCTGTCCGCCTCGGGCCACAAGGATTCGCCCGGAATGCGAGGGCCGTTTCCGCTTGCATGCCCCGGCGCGCGACCAATTCCTTCTCCCTGACGAAACTCCCGCAGCAGAGCGATCGCCGCTTTCCAGGCATCGATTGCGCTATCATGAACATCTCGTTCGCGTATCCGTAACAGGCAGCCCACTTTTTCCGCTTCATCCGCGCCAACAGGCTCGATGCCTGTTGCCTCCAAGCTACCAGCGCCGCGCCGGGTGCGCGCCCCGAGACCACCGAAGGTCAGCCACCAACGCAACGCCGGCAGTACGTGCTGCTCATACAAAGCATCGTCACAGGCAATCCGCAGCCGGAACGAGAGACCCTCCCGGATCAGCTTTCTCTCCGGCGTGGTCTGCGTTTTTCGCGCGGGAAACAACGCATATTCTGCGATACCGTTATATGGGAACGGATCCGGCTTCGACGTGCAATCAACCCTGAGAATGACCTGGCTCGCGTGATCCTCTCCGGTATCGGCAACACCACCCCAGATGCTTCGTTCCTTGGTAAACAGCGACTTGCCATCGATGCCTGACTGCAACAACCGCCACCAATAACGAAGCTGGCCTCGAATGGATGCCGCGCGGACCGGCATGCTTTCATCCCGCTCCATGGCGCTTACGCCGCCACCCAACATCGGAGTGACCAGTCTGATATCGAATGATCGCCAACGCCCGCTCGGACGGACGATGCCAGCGGACGCTGGCCTCTTGTCTGGCATTCTGACCTTCATTGGTATGCCTCCTTGGTTTTGTATTGGTTATTCGATCGTGATGGTCTCTGGCGGCAAGCTGATCTGATATGCCACCCGTCCTTGGGACTCGGAATTGTGTATCAGAAAAGGCCGCGCAAGTTTTTCGCCCAGGCGCGCCTTCAGCTTACGTTCCAACCGGGTGCGATGAGGCCCAAGATAGTTGGCTTGGAGGTGATAACGATCACAACTATCGGCGCGTTCGACCAGGCTGGCCAGATCCTCCGCGTGCTCGTATCGCGCCGATCCCTTGCCGACAATACGCGCATAGACGGTGAGAAAATCGGGCATGGCGTTGCTTTCACCAAAGGCTAGCGCGGGTTTGCGATCCCGTGCGCGTTCGCATAGCCACAGGTAGTAGGCATATTCAAAGTCGGTCAACTCAACGGTAACGCCATTCAATTCAAGTTCTTTTTCCGCTACCTTGAAGTGGATTGTCGCCGGTCCGTTCAATCTTTCTATCTTCTCGACGGTCTCCTGAAAACCTTCCTTACCGTCCAACAGGGCCCGCGGTATGTGCTGCTGCATGCGAACATAGGGTATGTCCGACAGAATGATCTGGGCATCTTCGCTGCTGTAGTAGCGATTGCCAACCTCGATACGTTTTGGGCGGGGACTCGGGTAGAAGAAATCCTTGTGATTCTGGAATTCCCGCCCAACGAGGACATGGGACAGTCTGTCCTGTGGTCTTCCGTAAAGGCTCAATGCGTAGCCTGCATAGAACGACATGGTTTTGCGTCCACCCGCCAGGGAGACATGCAAGGCACTGTCCGCATCGCTGGTAAAGGTGCGAATCCTGTCGGTGATGAAATCAGCGGCGACGCGATTGTGCTCAGTCGACTGATTGTCATCGATGAACTGCCCCTCGGTGTCCGCGATTATGTGGATCTGCTCTTCGTCGAAGCGAATCCCCAACACATCGAAATCAGCGGTGAACCGATGAAACCAGCCCTGACCCGGCTCCACGCCGAGCAAGGCCAGCCTGGCGGAATCCGCCCCTTCCTTCGTAGTAATCAAATGGACCTCGGTTGGAACAAATGCGGGATCGCTGCAAACTACGAGCTTATAAAGGGTTTCTGTAACGATCTGAGGGGTCATCCCAATCACGACGAGCAGAATACGCCTTGAATAGTGATGCGGTTGCCGGTTCGACATAGTGGTTTCTCCTTGACTGATCTAGAGCCACTACCCTAGAACCCAGTTAATATTTCTTCCTTGTTCGCAAGATTGCAAATTCATGTTTCGTCGAACGAAATTTGATAATGCCCAAATCCCATACTGGCATTCTTTCCCACCCCCAGCCACTGTCCAATCCAGAGATAAGGCCACAAGGGTTCAATACCACGAAGATCCAACCGTATGACACCTGTCCAGCCACTGGTGTCAACCCTCACATCACGACGTGCCGAATAGCGTTGCGCCGAGCGCCACACAAGGCTTATGTCTTGCACGCTGATCATTTTTGTCAGGCTTTTCAATTCCTTGAAATCCGCATTCAAACGCTTGCCGGTATAAAAATATTGCAACAAGGAGATACGCCGAATAATCGCCATCAGCATCTTGAAGACATCGAGTGAACAACCATGCGAGCTGCCGGACAGCCTGCACGGGGTCGTAAAAATCAGCGCAAAACACGAAGGCATGACGGGAACAGGCGGAGAGGCAAACAGCGGTTCAATGATGTCACCACGCGTATTTATCATCGCGATCGGTTCGCCATCCCACCCAACCTGGTGGAAGTCTTTCAAGTAAAGCACGACGCGCTGTTTACCCAACCCGGCCAGACCAGCGTGCCGCATGGCATTCACAATGGCTCCAACGCGTTTGCCGGCGTCGCCAAGCAATGCCAGGGAGATACTTACCTCCCCCGAGACGACACGCCTTGCTTCTGGGATAGAGTGGAAAACATGAGGCGGGGGAACGGATTTCCCGCGCATCATCGCACTGTCCGGAGCGGCGTGGGGCTTGAAAAGCGTTGGGTAGTCACAACGCGCGCGTAAAGGGCATGTGACGCAATCTTGCCCCCGCATAATGCAACTTTGGCGGTGAAGGGCCAAGCCAAACACAGCATGCCAGAGGCTGCCAGAATATGCCGGAAAGACTAAAGACTTCTCAGCGAGAAAGCGGAATTGGATCAGACCCAGCGGCAGTTCGGGAAGATCGTCAACGACATCAACTGGGGTGGTTCGAGATGAGGAAAGACGCTGCAATTGGGACTCCCTCCCATTTCCAAATATTCCGGGCTTCCGTGTGGTATCTGACATTACCCTGATACACAGGATTAGCGGAGAAACAAAAAGAAGTCTATCGGTTAATTCTCACCGTGACAATCTTTCTGACCGCACGCTTCCGGACATCTATCAAGCCCGTCCATGGGCTTTGAAGTCATCCTTTCAATTTACCGCGGCGGCAATAAAGCTCTGCTGATCATCGCTGACCGCGCCGGCCATGACTTCGGCGACCTTACCGCCGAACATCGAACCCAACAGGCTGGCGTTCATTGCACCGATGTAGGTTTTGCCATCGC
>DRPO01000009.1 GCA_011330835.1 Gammaproteobacteria bacterium
CAACGGCGTCGCGACAGGCGCGCTTGTCGTCACGGGCGGAGTGGCGATGGGGGCGGGCGCTCTGGCAAAGGTCTGGGGCGCCGGCTGGGGTTGAATGAATACGGGCGTTTCGGGTTGCGATCGCGCCACTTCCGGTTGCGCGAACGTTGGCAGCGACTCCACCGGTTCTATGAATGTCGGCGTGGACTGCGCGTAGAGCGCGTCGATTTCCTGTTCGGAAACCCGCCGTATGCGCTGGGCGCTCTTGAACTGGCGATCGAACTCGCTTTCGGTTGCTCTGGCGATGCCATATCGGCTGTGCAGTTCGCTCTCGGGAACCTTTTCGATCCGGAAGCCATGTTCGGGGCGGGGCTGGTTGGCGGCCATGACGGTCAGTTCGTCGGCCAGCTGGTTCAGCGCGGGGTCGTTTGGACGCACATGGAGTCCGCGCTGGGCCATTTTTAGGGCGTGGGTGAAATTGAACCGCTCCTTGCTGGCGGTGGCGATATTCAGGTACCGCTCGGCAATCTGGTCCAGGCCGGCGTTGGCTTCCGCGTTGCCCGGGTCGATCGCGAGAACCTGCATAAAGGTGTCATAGGCATTGTCGCCGGCGGGCACCGTCAGTTTCAGGCTGGCGATCTGTTGCTGGCCTTTTTGCAGCAGGTCATCGACATCGTTCCAGGCAAAGTCGATGGCGTCGTTGCGGCGGTCGCTGACAATGGCGCTGTTGTTCTGGTTCAGATCGTCCCGGACGTAGATGTTGTCCGCGCCGGGGCTGGCGAATACCAGATCCTCGAAACCGGCTTCGGACCTGGGCGCGCTGCTGGTTTCTGAATCAGTGACGAAACGATCGTCGAACGTTGTTTGAACGGAGTGGCCGCTAAACAGGTTCGTTACCGGCTCGATGGTTGGGATTTCCTCCGCCGGGGTCGAGGTTTCCACGCTGATCGCTGCAACCGTTTTGGCGATGTTCGCGGGCTCCGCCGGCGACTCGGGACGGCTCATGGGAGATGGCGCGGCAGGCGGGATTGGGGCATTGGGCAATGATTCGGCCAGATGTTCCAGGGTGGCGTCGTTCGTTTGCTGTTCAGCCGGGGGTGGAACAGCGCCTGACGGCTGTTCCATGGCGGCGATTTGATCAGGCGACAGGCCGGACGCCTGTTCGGTTGTTCCGGCGTTGTCGGCGGGTGTCGCCGCCAGTTCTGATTCGGGCGCGCCCGGCATGAGCGCTTCGGACTCTTCTGATTGGGGTAGGGTTTCTATTGGCGTCGGTTTGACGCTTTTCCCCCTGGGGAAGCTGATGTCGAACTTTTCGACGCCGCTTTGCGAAATGACAATCGCGCCGGTGATCAGGCCAATCGAGGCAATGGTGCTGACCGTGATCAGTGGGCTTTTCTTGCGCCGTGATTTTGTTCCGACGGGTTTTTGCGCTACCGGAGCATGCGCCAGATCGTTTTCCCGGGCATGCGCGGTGGGTAGTTCGAAGTAGTTTTCCCGCGCTTCTTCGTCGGTGAGTTCAGGGCGCGTTTCGAGGTCGGTTTGCGTGGCTTCTTTCAGATGTCCTGAAGAGTGCGCGGCTTCTTCGTAAATGAACAACAGCAGGAAGTTGGCGACTCGAATAACGTCGCCATCGAGCAAGACGCGTCGCAGCACCGGCTTGGAATTCACCTGGGTGCCGTTGATGCTGTTCAGGTTGCTGATCCAGACATTGCCGTCTTCCAGAGTGATCAGCGCGTGACGGCGGCTCACCGATTGCCGGTTGAGCCGGATGTCGCTGGAGGGATCGCGTCCAAGCCACATTTTTTCCTTGTCGAGGTTGTATTCGGCGATCTTCTTCTCGTCCTGGAAAACAATGACCTTGGGCGTGGCGTATTGCCCCCGTTCATCGCTGCCCGGCACCTTGACCACATGGATGCCGGGAATGGCCTCGGAGATTGCCACCCATTTGGGCGTTTGCACCGCGTATTGAACGATTTTTCGGGTAATCTGGCGTTGTTCGGCCTTGAGCGCGATTCGCGCGGACAGCGTCGTCAGAATATTGATCAGCCTGGGATTGCCACCCGAGTAATAGTGAATCCGGCGTCCGCCGGTCGCGGTGAGTTGCAGTCTTGAAAATTCAACTTTTCCGGCCAGTTGTTCGGCGACATAGGCGCGGGTTTCGATTTCCGTGAAAGGCGTAATCTCGCAAATCAGCGTGTTCAGGCTGTCGGACTGACACAGTTCCCTGATGTTGCGGTTGATTTTCGCCCCGTTTCTGGCCAGTACCGCGATCTTGAGGATTCGCTTGTCGCGCGATTCCAGTTCGGTCAGGGACTTGAGGATCTCGAGGACTTCGTTGGACAGGTTATGGGCGTTGTCGACGGCGAGTACGAACTGTTCACCCTGTATATTGTGTTCGATGAGGAAGTCCAGCAGCGCCGAATGGAGTTCCCGCGTTGTATTGCCGTGGATCATGCCGTCGAACGCCGCGGCGACGGCATGCAGGAATTCCATCG
>DRPO01000010.1 GCA_011330835.1 Gammaproteobacteria bacterium
CACGCATCTTTTCGTCGATAGCTGCGTTGTAAAAACTTGACGTAGCGCCACTATGCCTGCGTTTTTACGCCTTGCTCTCGACAAAAACCTACGCGCCCTGAACGGGGTATTCTTGATCACGAGAGGTATATCCACGAAGGACACAGAGTTCTCAGAGAGTAAAACAGGGACGACTGGAGGCGATGAATTGGTTCAACGACACAGGACGCTCTCGAATTGGAAACTCTGTGATCTCTGTGTCTCTGTGGTGAAAAATCCAGGCCTGAAGATTGACGCCCGATGCGGCTTTGGTTTGTCCGATCCACGGCGCGCCCGCATAAAAGGGAGCGGCGCCCTCCAGGCGTGAATCGCCGTCAAGCCGATTTCCGTTTCCGCGCATCCGCCTGATCCTTTTTTCAGCACCCTCCGTCCGCCGGGTTTGTGAGCCGTCTCTCGATTTGAAGAAGAGCGGATTGATCAGCCTCAAAGTTTTCTGTCCAGGCTGAACCATCCCCGCGCAACTCGAACATAATCGCTGCCTGGAAATGGTTGAAAATCAGAATAGGCCTCATGGCAACAGTGAAACAAGTTCAACGCGCTACGGCGCAATCAGGGTGCATACAAATGCTGAGACTATTTTTCGGGCGTCGAATCAAAATCTTCCTGTCCCTCACGTTCGCTGGCCTGGTGAGCAGCGGCGTCGCCGCGGCGCAACCCGTGGATCTCGAACTGGCGCTGCTGGTGGATGTGTCCGGGAGTGTCACCAATGCGGAATTCAACCTGCAGAAAGAAGGCTACGCCGCCGCCTTCGAATCGCAAGAGGTGAAAAACGCGTTGCAGGGAAAAACCATAGCGGTAATGTCCGCCTTCTGGGCCGGAGGGCAGGAGACAGTCATCCCGTGGCGCAAGGTTACCGCCAGCAGCGCCGATGCTCTGGCGAGTCAGTTTCGGGGCATCCGCCGTTCGTTGCTGAATGTTTCTCCCAACCAGACTAGTGTTGGTTCGGCGATTGCTTTTGGCGGGCGATCATTCGATAACAACGGTTTTGAGTCATCCCGCAAGGTGATCGATATTTCCGGGAATGGCGTTGCCAATGGAGGATTGCTCCCGGTCAGCGGTCAAAGAGATCTGGCTATCCAGTCCGGAATCACGATCAACGGCATTGTCATTGGAAACGAAACCGACGCTGTCCAGTTCTATCAACGCGAGGTCGTCGGAGGAACCGGTAGTTTCCTCAGTCAGGCCAGCAATTTTTCGACATTCGCCCAAGTCATCAAGAAAGATCTGATTCGTGAAATCAGCGCCGCGACTCGCAATGCCTCTTTGTCCCTTGCCACGCGCAGTGTGCGAGCAGCTAAACAATTGACGCTGAACCCAGGTCAGTTGACGCATATCGTAGACACCACCGCCGTACTCACGGCGACTGTCACCGAGGGTTCGCCCGCCGTTCCCAGGGCCGGCGTTCCCGTTGTGTTCACCGTTGTCTCCGGTCCCAACACCGGCGCCAACGGTCTCTGTTCGCCCAACGCGGACTGCACCACCGACAGCAATGGCCAGGTTACCTTCAGCTACCCCGGCATCAACGGCGTTGGCGTCGACACAGTGCAAGCCAGCATTGGAACGTCACCGGGAACCTCCACAGTGACCTGGACCGACCCAAGCGCTGGCGGCGGAAACGGTGGAAATAGTGGATCCAATCCGCCTCCATCGAGCGCGGGCGACAGCGATTTCGACGGTCTCTCGGACGCTGAGGAAGCCCGTTTGGGCACCGATCCCAATGATCCCGACACCGACAACGACGGCTTGCTCGATGGCCGCGAAGCGGGGCCCGGCGGAACCGGCACTGATCCCAGAAAGCGCGATACCGATAACGACGACTTGCCCGACGGGCTGGAAACGAGCGCCTCCGGCCCAGGCACCAGCCCGGTCAACCCGGACACCGACGGCGACGGCATCCTCGATGGGGTTGAACTCTCGCACACGCCGACGCCCACCAATCCGTTAAGTTGGGACACCGATGGCGACGGTCGCGGCGACGGTGATGAAGACGCCAACCATAACGGTCGCGTCGACCCCGGAGAGACCGATCCTCGCATCGCGGACGGCCCGGTCGACAACGGCTCAAACAGCGCCACGGGGAACGACTCAGGCGACGCCACGCAGCCCGACGCTGGCTCCGTGCTTGGAACCGAAGGCCCACGAGTGCTCTCCGGCGTCAACGGCGGCCTGGGGGCGCTGGGCTGGCCATTCGCGTTAATGCTGGGCCTGGGCGCCGCCATTCGCCGGCGCTGGAGGCGCCAGACGTAGAAACGGGATGGCTGGCTTTCGCGGGGATTCAACCATTCCCGTAACCGTTCGCGTTTCGTTTCCAGACGCCCTGTCTGTGCTATCTTCATGGATCTCATTGGAAAGAATGGTGGCAGTCATGGCGGGCCGTCTGGAAGATCGGGACATTCAGGGAAGCCTTGAAGGTTTGAACGCAATCGCCAGCGCTCCCTGGGAATTGCGCGGCGGCAAATTGCACAAGACTTTCGTTTTCAGGGATTTCGTCGAAGCCTTCCGGTTCATGACCGGCGTGGCGCTTTGGGCGGAGAAACAGGACCATCATCCCGAGTGGTCCAACGTCTATAACAAGGTTGTCATCGACCTGGCGACACATGAGGTTGGGGGCATTTCCGAAAGAGATTTCGACCTTGCGCGGCGCATCGAGCGCCTGGCGTAACCCGATTCGCCAACGCTGTGTCGGCCAACCGTTTACAGAAACGTATTATCGAGGGGCTTCGGGAAACCTCGGCTTACCCTCATCCTGTCGATAATCCACGTGTCATCGAGACCCATATTTCCTGGGTCATTCTCACCGGGGAGAACGCCTACAAGATCAAGAAGGCGGTGCGTTTTGGATTTCTCGATTTTTCGACGCTGGAAAAGCGCAAGCGCTACTGCGAAGAAGAACTACGGCTCAACCGCCGGTTTGCGCCCGATATGTACCGGGAGGTGGTTCCGATTACGGGGACAACGGAACGCCCCGTCGTGGGTGGCGACGGGAAAGCCCTTGAATACGCCGTCAGGATGCGTCAGTTCGACCAGCAGCTGTTGCTGGATCAACTGGCGCGGCGCGGTGAACTCGACTCCCGGATCATCGATGAAATGGCGGCAGTCATTGCCCGTTTTCACGAAAAGGCCGACCGGAACCCGCCTGATCCGGCTTTTGGTTCTCCCGCGCGAGTCAGCCACTGGAGCGCCGAAAACTTCGAGGAAATTGCCCGTGTCATCGATCTACCGACGATCAGCCGACGCCTGAATGCGCTGCGGCGCGGCGTGAACAGGGCGTTTTCGGCGATCGAATCGTTGCTTGAAGCGCGCCGCGGCGCTGGGTGGGTGCGCGAATGTCACGGAGATTTGCATCTGGGGAATATGGCGCTGATCGACCAGCGCGTTACGCCTTTCGATTGTATCGAGTTCAATCCGGAACTGCGCTGGATCGATGTCGTCAACGAAATCGCATTTGTTGCGATGGATCTTGAATTTCGCGGGTTGCGAGGTCATGGCTGGCGTTTTGTCAACCGTTACTGCCAGGCAACCGGGGACTTTGAAGGGCTTGCTTTATTGCGCTATTTCGTCGCCTACCGGGCGTTGGTGCGCGCCAAGGTCAGCGCGTTGCAGGTTCGGGACGATCCAGAAGGGTTGCCGGAGGCGTTTGGAAATTACCTTGCCCTGGCCGAGCGTTGGGTCGATTGGCGCCGGCCCTGGCTGATGATTACGCATGGGCTGTCCGGCTCGGGAAAATCTACCGTGGCCGGTCGCGTCAGCGAAGTCCTCCCGGCAATCTGGTTGCGATCGGATCTGGAACGCAAACGGCTATTCGGCCTTGCCCCAACCGAAGATTCGGGTTCGAGTGTAGGTGGAGGCATATACACGACCAGCGCCAGCGAACAAACCTACCGCCGTCTTGCTTCATTGGCGGAAATTCTGTTGAGAGCGGGGCTACCGGTTATCGTGGACGCCAGCTTTCTGCAAGCCGACTGGCGGCAGACATTCCGAGACCTGGCGCAAGCGGCGGGATCTTCTTTTGTCATCATCGATTGCGTCGCCGCGACCGATGTTCTCGAACGTCGCATCGCCAACCGTCTCCGCGCCGGAACGGATCCCTCCGAAGCGGATCTCGCCGTGTTGAAGCGACAACTTGCTACCCGCGATCCGTTGACCGATGAAGAGCAGCGCCAGACGCTCCGGCTCGACACGCAACAATCCGTGGATGAAACGGCCCTTGGGGCTATTTTGCGGAAGCGACTGCAACTGAAATAGATATCAATAGTTGCAAAAGTGTCTGCGGTAGAAACGCGGAAGTTTCAGTATATTTACCGCAGAGGCGCGGAGAACGCAAAGACCAGGGAGGAAAAGAGTGGCGGCATTCAGATTAGCCGGATGATGCAAAGCGCTGGCGAATTGAAAACTCTGCGTGCTCTGTGTCTCTGTGGTGAAAACAATCAATATATAAAACACCCAAACCTGGGTTACCACACA
>DRPO01000011.1 GCA_011330835.1 Gammaproteobacteria bacterium
CGCCCAAAGAGGCGCTCCGCTGGCGCGGGGCGTTTGAGGTAGGCCGCATCTTACGTGACGACTCAAAGTCGCCGGAATTCACCGCCTTAAATGCCTCTTCGGTCTCTCCGTGATGCTCGATACAGGTCGCTGTCACCTCTGTTGCTGGAAACGCAAGCTTGTTCCGGCCTGCAGTCTGATATTGCGTTCCTGTCGATTTCGGCAGAATGCCCCATTCAGGGCGCGCATCTTTTCGCTGATAGCTGCGTGCCAAAACTTGATGTAGCCCCGCTGTTTCGCCTCGCTCCCGACGGAAATCTACGCCCCCTGAACAGGGTATTCCTGGGCGCGAGAAGTGGATTAGGGCAGAAAGGAAACCAGTTCGCCGGGATGCTCGATGGTCCGGTCGGCGCCCCAGGTGTGGGGCTGCTGGTCGGCGTCGATGTAGCCCCAGGCGGCGATGAGGGTTTGCATGCCGGCGGCCTTGCCGGCTTCGATGTCGCGCTCGGCGTCGCCGACGTAGAGGCATTGTTCGGGGGCGACGCCGGCTTGTTCGGCGGCGGTCAACATGGGTAGCGGGTGGGGCTTTCGCTCCTCGGTGGTGTCGCCGGAGATGACGCAGGCGGCGCGCTCCATGAGGCCGGTTTCGACCATGAGCGGGTCGGTCAGCCAGCCGGGTTTGTTGGTGACGACGCCCCAGGCGACGCCGGCGCGCTCGGCGTGATCCAGCACATCGGCCATGCCGGGGAACAGGCGGGTCTGGATGCAGAGGTTTTCACGGTAGTAGCGCAGGAAACGCGCCTTGCGGTCTTCGAATGCCGCTTCCGGCTGATGCTCGCCGAAGGCGAGCCGCACCAGGGCGGCGGAGCCGTGTGAGACGTGATCGCGCAGGCGTTCGGGCGGGAGCGGGTCGCGGTTTTCGTCAGCGAGCACCCGGTTGAGGGCGGCGATCATGTCCGGCGCGGTGTCGAGCAAGGTGCCGTCGAGGTCGAACAGCAGGCAGGCCGCTGGCGTCATTCAGCGTCCCGGCGGCAGGCCATCAGGTAGTTGACATCAACATCGTCGCCCAGTTTGTATTCGCGGGTGAGCGGGTTGTAGGTCATGCCGGTCAGGTCGACCGTGGAGAGACCGGCCTTGCGCGTCCATTGGCCCAGTTCGGATGGCCGGATGAAGCGTTCGTACTGGTGGGTGCCGCGCGGCAACAGGCGCAGCAGGTATTCCGCGCCGACAATGGCGAACAGGAATGATTTGGGATTGCGGTTGATCGTGGAGAAGAAGACCCAGCCGCCCGGCTTGACCAGCCGCGAGCAGGCGTCGATCACCGAGCCGGGATCGGGGACGTGTTCCAGCATTTCGAGACAGGTCACGACATCGAAAGACGCTGGCGATTCCTCCGCCAGCGTTTCCACCGGGACTTGGCGGTAGGAGACTTCCCGGCCCGATTCCAGCAAGTGCAACTCGGCCACCGACAAAGGCGCCTCGCCCATGTCGATGCCGGTGACGTCGGCGCCATAGCCCGCCATCGCTTCGCTCAGAATGCCGCCGCCGCAGCCGACGTCCAGCACTCGCTTGCCGGCGATATCGGCATGGCGGTCGATGTAGTCGAGCCGCAGCGGGTTGATGTCGTGCAGCGGCTTGAACTCGCTGTCGGGATCCCACCAGCGGGAAGCCAGCGCCTCGAACTTGGCGATTTCCGCCGGATCTACATTGCTTGCCGTGTTCATCGCGACATTTTATACCCATTCCCGAGCGGGATATACCTCTTGCCGGCAAGATGCCGGCGCTCCCAGCCCCCTCCCCGGGAACGCCGGCGTCCCGCCGACTCAACCGGCAATGTCGGGCGCCCTTTTGCCATACACCCGACGCATCAATAGTTTCATGCTCAGTCGGTGCATACCGACTGTTCCCTCCACGACCGAATCCCCACCACCTCGCCCCCATCCGTCATTCCGGGCTGAGTGGAGCGAAGACCCAGAATCCAGAACGAGGCGCTGGATTCCCGCTTTCGCGGGAACGACGAGGTGGGCGGGAATAACGAGGCGAGGGGAATGACGGACGGGGTTCCGTGACGGAGTGAAACGCCCGCCACAATCCTCCCCCGCAAGCGTGGCTGGTCTTTGGACCCGCTTACCCCGGCACGCGTATTTCCACGGTCGGGTCGTCGAGCCTCAGGGGAAGACTCGGTTTTTCAGGCAAGAAATGCGATTTTCGGGAGGAAAACGGCTTGTCGAAAACCGGACGAGGGATCTCCACCGTCGGCTCCAGTTCGCGGCTGCGTTCTTGGGCAACGGGCGTTCCCGAATCGGATCGCGGCGCGTCGCGGTGGATGGCGTCTTCCCGATCTTCCGCTTGTCGGTCTGAACCAATGAAGATCTGCTTGATGAAATTTGGCATTAGTCTCCCCCAGGGCTTGTCGTCCGGTCTGACACTCGGTCTCCAGACAAAGCACCGTATTTGTGGTTTATATGAGGTTTTGTCTCACGCGCTTCGTGAAACATGCACTGTAGTAGACCGCCAACGACGGTTTTTGCGTCATCGCAAAGGGAAAAATATCTCGTTCGACTGTGATTTCCCGGAAGTTGTCACAGTTTGAGGTGGTTCGTTTCAAGACCCTCCTCCCCCACATCCGTCGCCCCCTCGGCTTTCCAGCGATCACCTCGAAAATATTGTGACCGCGGTCCCGTAAACATGGAATCTCGAATGCTAGCCTGAGCGACTGTACTTCTCGCGGTCAAGAATACCCCGTTCAGGGCGTGTAGATTTTCGTCGAGAGCAAGGCGTAAAAACGCAGGCATAGTGGTGCTACGTCAAGTTTTTACAACGCAGCTATCGGCGAAAAGATGCGCGGCCTGAATGGGGTA
>DRPO01000012.1 GCA_011330835.1 Gammaproteobacteria bacterium
AGGAAAAGCTCAACCGGATTTCCACCATCGGCGCCTCTTTCGATACAGCCATCGACAGCGCTTCCGTTCCCGTTGTCATTCGAGGCGAGTTTTCCTACGACGTGGGCGCCAAGCAGCCCGTCATCGACCGGAATGAACTGAGCATTGGCAATCTGACCGGCGCCTTGAAAATGGAAGACGCCGACATGTTCAAATACGTCTTGGGCGTCGATGTCACGGTATTGACCAATTTGATGGTCAGCACGCAACTCATCCAGTTTTTCAATCTGGACTACATCGACAGCAACAACCGTTACACCGCCGACTTCTCAACGATGCACCTGACCAATGGCCTGAACAAGGGAGACGAGGTGGAAACCTTTGTTTCGCTGTTCCTGTCCAAGCCCTTTGGCTCTTCCCAGGAACATCGCTGGAACAACATTCTCATCGCGGAAAATGGCGGCGGATATTGGGATCGGCTGGATCTCGAATACAGCTTTAGCGATTTCCTGATCGGCACAGCGGAATTCAACAGCTATTTTGGCGATGAAAACACGCAATTCGGCCAATTCAAGAACTCCTCCAATCTTCAACTTGGCCTGAAATATCTGTTCCAATAATCAAGGCTCGATGGCGTAGTCCCGGCTGGTTTCTCCTGCCGGGACAACGGCAGTTCTCGAAGACGCTCGTTTCACCCCGTTTCCACCCGACCTTCGCAGGTAGAACAAGATGGCAAAACCGACTCCGGCTACGACTTATACCGACACCGAATACACCTGGTCCCGCCAGTACGCGCGTTTCGTCATGCGGTTCCGCTGGCCGGTGATGATAGGGATACTGATCCTCACCATCCTGGCGGGCCTGTTCATCAAGGATCTCGATATTCGCAACGACCCGGATACCCTGCTGCCGCCGACCAATCGCTACGTGGCCACCAACCTCTATGGCGAACAGAAGTTCGGCATGGGCAACCTGATGGTGCTCGGATTCATCGTCAAGGAAGGAGCCGACATCTACCAGCCATGGTTTCTAAACATGGTTCAGGATGTTCACAACAAGATGGTCGCCCTGCCCAATTCGCGCGGCTACAACTTCATGGATATCGGCGCCCAGAAGATCAAATACATGGGCGCGAAGGACGGCAGTCTGGTGTTCAAGCGACTAATGCCGGTCGAAGGCATCAGCACCACGGATCCGGCGCTGGCGAAGAAGCAAATGGATTTTCTCAAGGCGGGCCTGGAAGACAATCCGGTGCTCGCGCCCATGCTGGTCTACAAGGAGGACGCCAACGGCAATCGTTGCGAATACGGACAAAAGGGCTGCGTTGCGAAAGGCACGTTCATCATTGGCGACTATGATGACGGCGTCAAGGCGATCTACCTGCCCTGGGTGGATCAGGTTGTCCAGATCAAGAAGGAACTGGAAGCCAAGTATGGCGACAAGGTCGAAATCCTGATCGCCGGCGAGCCCTATTTCCTCGCCTACATGCTCCGCGACCTGGTTCAGAAATGGTGGCTGTTCGCCATCTCCCTGGCCATCGTTTTCTTTATTCTCTGGCGCGTCAACAAGGGCTGGCGCGGCGCGGTGTTCCCGCTGCTGGGCGTCGGTTCGACCATCGTCCTGACGCTGGGCCTGATGGGCCTGACCCAGTTCAAGCTGACGACCATGATGGTGCTGACCCCCATGCTGTTGCTGGCGATCGGCACCGGTCACGCCATCCAGATCACCCGGCGTTTTCTCAACGAAATGCTGGAGACCAATTGCGATCCGTACACCTCCGCCGAGAACGCGATTGCCCACACCATCATCCCGGCGACCCTGGCGGTGGTGACCGACATGGTCGGCTTCGCCACCCTCTCGACGGTCGATATCTCCTTCTACAAGGCCTACGCCTGGTTCGGCATGTTCGGCATGGCGACGCTGTTGATGACGACCACGACCCTGATCCCGCTGATGATGTCCAAATGGCCGCCGCATCTCGATCCCGTTCAGGATCGTCGGATTTGCGAGCCCTCGCGATTCGAAAAATGGTTTGCCCGCATGTCCACCAACATGCTCAGCGGCCCCCTGAAATGGATTCCCGTGATCATCGTGCTGGTGATCATCGGCTGGTCCGCCAAGGAAACGAAGATCCTGGAGGGCACGCTGGAAAACCCGATGCCCGGCGTGGAGCGAGGCATCAACTATCCCCGCGCCGCGTTCAAGGAACGGTCCATCACCATCCAGGACATCAACCGTCTTGGCCAGGTCATGCCCGGCGTCATTTCAGTGAACATTCCATTCAAGAGCAAGGAACCGCTTAAGCCCGAGTGTATCGACGAGGATGAAAACGGCAACCTGTTGCCGCCGGGCTGCCACGATCCCGACACCATGGGCGCCCAGGGCATCATGAACAACGCCGACGCGCTCGCCGCGATCGAAAAGATGGAAGACTGGATGCGCGCCCACCCCTATATCGGTTTCACCGGCTCCTATATCCAGTACATCAAGCTGGTCAACATGCTGCTGGTCAGCAAGGAAGACAATCGGGCCAACATGGACCTGTTCCATGTCCCCAATGGCGAATTTCTGGCATCGAACCTGGAGTATTACAAAGATCCGGAAGACCCCGATTATGTCCCCGATGGCGACCAGATCGTGCAAATGTACAACGGGCTGCTGGAAGCCAACACCTCACCCGGCGATCTGGATTCGTTCGTCAGCTCGGACTGGAACGAAGGCGTGATCATGGGCTTTGTCAACACCGTGGATCCGGTCAAGACGCATCAGGTCGTGGTCGATATCCACAAATACATGCGCGAGCATCAAAACGACCCTGGCATGAAGCTCCTCGACTTCGGACTGAAGAACGGTCAGACCGTCACCATGCCGGAAACCCACGAAACCATCACCGTCACCGGCGACCCCGCCATCACCGACCCGGGGCTTGGCGGCTTCCTTGGCGCGACCGAGGCCACCCGCGAAGTGGCGGAGGCCAACTGGCTGAAAGGACCGCTGCAAACCGCGTTGGCCATCTTCATCATCGCCGCCATCATGTTCCGCTCCTTCATCATCGCGGGCCTGCTCATCGTCATCCTGATGATCACCCTGTTCGCCCAATATGGTCTGGGCGGCTACTTCACCGCGCAAAAGAACTGGTCCGGAAACCTCGCCTTCCATCTCCAGGTCGCCCTGAGCATCGCCATGGGCCTCGGCGTCGATTACTCGATCTACATCGTTTCCCGGTTGCGCGAGGAAATGGCCTACACCGCCGGCAAATGGCGCGAAGCGCTGTACAACACGCTGTCCACCACCGGCGGCGCGGTCTTTGCCTCGGTCATTGTGCTACTCGGCTCCTTCATTCCGCTGGTCGCTACCGAACTGGCCAACACCTGGGGCCTGAGCATGTACATCGGCCAGGCGCTGATCATCGACGTCGTCACGGCATTGACCTTCCTGCCCCTGCTGGTTTACTGGCTCAAGCCGAAATATATCTTTGCCGAAGCCGGCAAGGCCACAAACTGATTGCGAGGCCGCATTCCGGCGAAATCGCCGGAATGCGGATCGACGGATTGGGAGCGCCGGCATTCCTGCCGGCAAAGGCGTTGGCTATTTCGCTGAGGTTCGTCATTTCCCGGTAAGCCAGGTTTGTGGCGGGTTTCGCGCCCCGATAGCTCGTACTTCTTTTCTGGCTCATGCCGCTGGGGCGCGAGTGACTTTTCTTTGCTCGCCCAAAGAAAAGTCACCAAAAGAAATGGGGAGGAGGAGCGTCTTACGGCTCGTCGGGCTGCGCCCGACATCGCCCCGGGGGTTGGATTAGAGGATCCTGTGCTTGATACCCTGCCTGCTACCCTGAACGGGGTGTTCTTGGGCGCAAGAGGTATATATACCTCTCGCGATTAAGAATACCCCATTCAGGCCGCGCATCTTTTCGCCGATAGCTGCGTTGTAAAAACTTGACGTAGCCCCACTATGCCTGCGTTTTTACGCCTTGCTCTCGACGAAAACCTACGCACCCTGAACGGGGTATTCTTAATCGCAAGAGGTATAATCCCCGGCATGAAGCCTTTCCCTTTTCAAGATCCCGCCGCCTACGAACGCTGGCGAGCGCAAAAGCTGCGCTGGGCCAGTGACGACTCGCTGCTGACGCCCACGCCGCTTTCAGCCGAACCCACTGTCGGGGAGCTACAAGCATTGGGCGAACGGACGAGTAAGCGCGGCTTCGCCATTTACCAGACCCACCCCGATTCCGGCGTCGACAAGTCCTGGCTGATCCGGCTGGGACAACAGTTTGGGCTGGAGCGGCTGGACAGCAATCTTTGCGCTGATCCGGAGAGCATTACCACGCTCAAGGTCAAGGCCTCCGATCGCCCCGCCCGTTACATCCCCTACTCCAATCGATCGATCAACTGGCATACCGATGGCTACTACAATCCGGCGGATCAACAGATCAACGCCCTGATCCTCCACTGTGAATCCCCGGCGGCCGAGGGCGGCGAGAACGGTTTGTTCGACATCGATCTCGCCTACATCGCGCTGCGCGATGAAAATCCCGATTTCGTGGCGGCCCTGGCGCATCCGCGAGCGATGAGCATTCCGCCCAACGAAGAGGCGGGCTCCCGGATTCGCGACTGGGAAACCGGCCCGGTTTTCAGGATCAATCCGGAGACGGGACGACTCCACATGCGCTATACCGCGAGAACGCGCAATATCGTGTGGCGGGATGATCCCACAACCCTTGAAGCGGTAGCGTTTCTTCAAAACCTGCTGACCTCGGGCGACAATGGCGTCATACGTTATCGTCTGTCTGCCGGAGAAGGCGTGATCTGCAACAATGCGTTGCATTGCCGGACAGGCTTCGAGGACAGCGCCGACCAGAAACGGCTCTTTTACCGGGCGCGCTACTTCGATTCGCTGGACTTCTCGCGCTCGAGAAGTCCAAGGCTCAACTGAACAGAGGAAGCGACATGCTGTGGCTTAGCGAACTCCTGATCCAGGAACATGACGTCACCACCTTCGAGGAACTGAAAAAGGCCGTGGTGGAACGCGCCCTGAAGGGCGAAATACAGTTCGGCATGGACGTGAAACCGGGTTTCCACGATACTCCCGATGACTGGGAGGAGATTTTGGAAAACACCTTCTCCTCCGCGAGATGACATGAACCTTTACTGGCAGGAAGAAAAAGACGATCCCGGTCGTTACGAGGTTCCGGACGACATCGTCGACATCCACTTCAAGGTCCGATGCAAATCCTTGCCGCTGGACCATAACCAGGCGTTGTCCGACGCCATCCACACCGCCTTGCCGTGGGTCGCGGATGAAGAGGATGTCGCCATACCGGCCATTCATGTCGCCGAATCCGGCAACGGCTGGATGCGGCCGGATGACCCTGAAAACGAGGTGCTTTACCTGTCGCGCCGCACCCGGATGTCGCTACGCGTGCCTTCTCACCGGATCGACGACACGCGAAAGCTTGCGGGGCGGACGCTGGACATCGCCGGAAACCCTCTGGAAGTCGGCGAACCCAGCGAACACAAACTGAGCAAGTTGACCACCATTTTCTGCCGCTACCTCGCCTCCCCCCAAGCCGAAGACGAACCCGCCTTTCTGAAGTCCGTTTACGAACAACTCCAGGCGCTCGGCGTCAAGCCTCGAAAGATGTTGACCGGAAAACTGCGCCGCATTCGCAGCCACGAGGGCGACATCGACACCCGCTCCCTGCTGCTGGCGGAACTGGACATCGAAGAATCCATCCTGCTACAGCAAAAGGGACTGGGCCCCGCCCGGAAACTCGGCTGCGGCATCTTCCTGCCCCACAAGGGCATCGAAGCGGTTCGCAAGATCCAGGACGAAAAAACCTGAGACGCGCGCGTAATCGCCATGAATTCAGCCAACCCAAGGCGCGCCAACAAGGTTCCCGCCTCGAAAACCGAGAAAATCGCGGCGGCGATCCTGCTGCCCCTGTTGCTCCTTGGCCTCTGGTTTGTCTGGAACAGCACCCACGATTCCCGGGTCGCCGAGATCAACGCGTTGCTTCAGGCCGATGCGGAAATTGCCGCCTATCCCTACCGATTCCGCGTCGTCGCCTTGCGCGACCACACCGCGGTCGTCACCTCGCCCCGCAACGCCCAATCCTCCATCCTGCGCGCATTGAAAATCATCGAGCCCGAACTCAACCTGACCAATCCGGACTCGCCGGAAGTCATCGCGGCCCAGAAACGCCTGGCCAGCGTGCAGAAAAAGGCCAAGCGGATCGTACTCTCCCGGCCCGATATCGACCACATCGACTGGCGCCTCGATCGCAACTGGCTTCGACTGCACGGCGTCCAGCCCGGCTAACCCGTATTTCCCGCGCATCCCGTGAGAAGTGCGAAGTGAAACTGTTCTGTCATCGGGATGACAGAACGCCCCCCGCATCCCGCGTATAGTGCTCCACGCACCAAACAACGTGGAGTGAC
>DRPO01000013.1 GCA_011330835.1 Gammaproteobacteria bacterium
ATGTCCGACAACAGGGCGGTGATCAGTGGTCGGGAGGTGCTGCGTCTGCTTTCACAACCGGCCCGCGAGAAATTGCCTGATGCGGTCAAGCCCGATTGAGAAACCCGTCGGCCTTCTCGTCACGGCTTTCGCACGTCATCGGAGCGGCTGGCATCATGACGCGCTATCAGCCGCATCTGGCCCATGGCGAAAACAAATGTGAGCGGCATGAATCCGAAAACCTTGAAGGAAACCCAAAGGTCTGTGGAAAAGTGTCGCCAGACGAATTCGTTCAGCGCAGCCATGACAAGGAAAAAAATCCCCCAGCGCATCGTCAGAATGCGCCAACCTTCGGCGGTAAGGTTGAATACCGTGCCGAAGACATAGCCAAGCAGGGATTTCCCGAAAAAAAGACCTCCGATAAGCGTCGCGCCGAAAAGTGAGTAGATGATCGTCGGCTTCAGCTTGATGAAGGTTTCATTCTGTAGCCACAGCGTCAGCCCGCCAAAAACAAGAACGACAACACCGGAAACGAACGGCATCACGGGCAGGTGCCGGACAAGGATAAAGGAAGCGACAAGGGCGGCGATGGTGGCAACCATGAAGGTCCCGGTGGCCCAGAATATGCCCGCCTTCGCATTGGCGAGGAAAAACAGGATCAGAGGCCCGATCTCCAGAGCGAACTTCAATACCGGATGAATCGCCTGTCCTGGGTGTCCCGATTCCTCTCCCGGCGGTTTTTCGAAGAGCTCCGTCATTCCTCGATCCCCGCTATGACCCTTGCGAACTCGCGCGCTTGGAAAGGTTCCAGGTCTTCCACCGATTCGCCTACACCGATGAAATGCACGGGAAGGCGGTATCTGGCGGAAATCGCCACCAGAATACCACCCCTTGCGGTACCATCGAGCTTGGTCATGACCAATCCCGTGACGCCAACCTTCTGACCAAACGTTTCGACCTGGGACAAGGCATTCTGACCCGTGGTGGCATCGAGCACAAGCAGGACGCTGTGAGGTGCATTTTCGTCTATCTTCTTGATGACCCTTACGATCTTTTCCAACTCGGCCATCAATTCGGCCCTGTTTTGCAGCCGTCCGGCGGTATCGATCAGGAGCACGTCGGATCCTGCAGCCTTTGCCTCCCGCAGCGCATCGAAAACAAGACCCGCAGCATCGGCGCCGGTCTTGCGCGCAACGATGGCGGCGCCCGTCCTTTCTGCCCAAATGCGAAGCTGCTCAACAGCGGCAGCGCGAAATGTGTCGCCAGCTGCCAGGGTAACCGCCTTTCCATCGGCGCGGAATTTCGCCGCAAGCTTTGCGATCGTCGTCGTTTTCCCCGAACCGTTGACACCAACCACGAGAATGACGTGCGGTTTTCTCTCCGAGACTATCTCCAGCGGTGTGGCGACAGGTTCCAGCACCTTTTCCACTTCCTCGGCGAGCACTGCCCTGACCTCTTGCGGATCGACTTTTCTGTCGTACCGCCCCTTGCCGATCGCATTCACCACCCTGAGCGCCGTATCAAGTCCGAGATCGGCACGTATGAGAAGGTCTTCGAGTTCCTGCAGCGCTGTCTCGTCGAGCCGCCGCTTGACAAAAAGTTCGCTTATCCCGCGCCCCAGGGCGCTGGACGATTTCGACAGGCCGTCTTTCAGCCGTTTGAACCACGAGGATCTGTCCTTATTTTTCACATCCCCGGTCGCCACATCCTTTGATGACCCTTCGGTGTCCGAATTCCGCAGGTCTGGCGCTTCGCCATCCCGCCTTTCCTTCGCGGCACCCGACTTCCTTGCGAAGAACCGGTTCATACCGATTTGCCTTTTCCTGGGTTCCGTCATGTCAACCGTCCGGCTCGGGATCTGGCGTGCAGTCCCTTGTCAGTTCAAATCCCTTGAAATCCTTATCAGAGAACGGGCCTTCAGTCAGTTTTTCAGGCCATCCCCGCAATGAGCCGGTTTTCCTTTTGCTCCAAGATCCGGACCCTGACAATCTCGCCAGGTCGTCCAAAATCCAATTCGGTCCTGGCAAAATATTCCGTTCGTCCCAAACCGTTTTGCTCAACGAGAACATGTCTTGATTGTCCGACCTCTGCCGAGAGGTGACGCAGGAGGGCAGCATCGGCAACACTGCGTAACCGAGCCGCTCGCTGCTTGACGATTTTCCGGGGCAGTTGCGGCATTCTTTCGGCCGCGGTTCCGGGACGTGGCGAGAAGGGAAAGACATGCAGATAGGTAAGATCGCACTCCTCGATGAGGCGAAGCGTGTTTTCGAACATTGCTTCGGTTTCGGTCGGAAAGCCAGCTATGAGATCCGCTCCGAAAACGATATCCGGCCGCAATTCACGCAATCTGGCACACATGCGGATGGCATCTTTTCTGGTGTGGCGGCGCTTCATTC
>DRPO01000014.1 GCA_011330835.1 Gammaproteobacteria bacterium
CCATCTCGTCGTGATTGAGAAACGTTGGCGTGCCGCCGCCCCAGTGCAGTTGCTCGACCATGCGATCGTCGTCGAACAACGCGCCTTGCATCCCGATTTCCCGATGGAGCCGCCGCAGATATTCCGTCGCCAGCCGATGGTTCTTGGTGGCGATCTTGTTGCAGGCGCAATAGAAGCAGACCGTGTCGCAGAACGGGATGTGAAAATAGAGCGACAGCGGACGCGGAACCGGATCGCCATTGCTGTTCTTCACGGCCTTGCGGTAATCGGTTTCCGTGAATTCGTCGGTAAACGATACAGCGGTCGGATAAGAGGTATAGCGTGGCCCGCTCTGGTCGTAACGGCGGATCAGGTCGACGTCGAATTCGATTCCGGAGTTCATTGAAAAGGGCGGAGAGTCCTTTGATTTGATGATCTTTGATCGATGAACAAACGTTACTCCAGCTCCAGCCAAATGATTTTGATATAGATCAATAACGATTTTGATTCAGGTTAAATTCCTCCAGGAAGCTGTCCATCATGCCGACCCGCCGCTTCCACGCCTCAGACTTTTCTGGCGTGTCGATGGCAAACCGGCGTCGGGGATAAAGGATCGAGATGTCGCTCGACGCATGGCCGGCTTCTTCAAGGCTCTCCAACACCTCATCGGCGGCTTCGGGCGCGTTGCAGACGAGCAGCAGATCGCAACCGGCGTCGAGCGCGGCCCGGGCGCGATCAGCCGGCCCGCCAGCCGTCGAAGCTCCCGCCATCGACAAATCATCACTGAAGATGATTCCGCCGAATCCCAGTTCCCGACGCAAAATGGTTTGCAGCCAGAACGGGGAAAAACCGGCGGGACGGTCGTCGATACGGGAATAGAGCACATGCCCCGGCATGACACCCTCGATGCCGGCCTGAATCATCGCCGAGAAAGGACGCAGATCCGAGGCGCGGATGTCGGCCAGCGAACGGGTATCGTCCGGCAGTTCCTTGTGGGAATCGGCAGCCACGTACCCATGCCCCGGGAAGTGCTTGCCGGTCGCCGCCATGCCCGCCTGGCGCATGCCCCGCACCCAGGCCCCGGCCAGCGCGGACACAGCTTCCGGCGCGGCGTGAAAGGCGCGATCGCCGATCACATCGGAATCGCCATAATCCAGATCCAGCACCGGCGCGAAACTGAAATCCACGCCCACCGAGAGACATTCCGCCGCCATCAGCCACCCCCCGGCTTCGGCCGCCTGAAGCGCCGCCGCCGGGTCCTGGTCATAGAGTTCGCCAAACCGGCGCATGGGCGGCAACGCCAGAAAGCCATCGCGAAAGCGCCGCACCCTGCCCCCCTCCTGATCCACCGCGATCAGCAGCGGCGGCGAGCGCAGCGCATGGATATCCCGGGTGAGCCGGCTCAGTTGCCTTTTGTTCCGATAGTTGCGCGCGAACAGGATGACGCCGGCGCAAGCGGGATGGCTCAACCGCCGCCGGTCGGTATCGGTCAGCTCTGTTCCTTCGATATCACAAATCAACCGGCGCATGCCGCCTCCCGCGATGGCGCGCGCTGGAGGCAGCGGGCCGCCTGATCGAGAATCTCCGGACCGGCCTCGGGGTCGCGGGCGCTCTCACTGAGCGCGCGCCGCCACGCCTTGCCGCCGTATTGTCCCTTGTACAGCCCGAGAATATGACGAATCACCGGCGCAATCGGCTGTCCGCTCGCGCGCCGCGCCGCCAGGTAAGGCCGTAATCGCCCCAGGATCGCCTCCCGGCTGGGCGGCTCCCCTTCTTCGTTGTAGAAACGCCGGTCCACCGCCGCCAGCAGATAGGGGTTTTGATAGGCCTCGCGCCCCAGCATGACGCCATCCACGCGCCGCAGGTGGTCGTCCGCCTCGTCCAGCGTCCGGATACCGCCATTGATGATGATTTCGAGTTGCGGAAAGTCAGCCTTGATCCGGTACACGCGATCGTAATCCAGCGGCGGGACATCCCGGTTTTCCTTGGGGCTCAATCCCGCCAGCCAAGCCTTGCGCGCATGTATGATGAATGTCCGGCAACCCGCGCTGGCGACCGTCTCCACGAAATGATCCAACGACGCCTGCCCGTCCTGATCATCGATGCCGATCCGGTTCTTCACCGTCACCGGAATGTCCACCGCGCTCCGCATCGCCGCGACGCACTCGGCCACCCGCTCCGGCGCGGCCATCAGGCAAGCGCCGAAAGCGCCCCCTTGCACCCGGTCGCTCGGGCAGCCCACATTGAGATTGACCTCGTCATAGCCCACCTCCTCCGCCATCCGCGCGCAGCGCGCCAGCGCCGCCGGATCATTGCCGCCCAGTTGCAAGGCCACGGGATGCTCGTCGGGGTGGTATGCCAGATGGCGTCGCCAATCGCCATGCAACAACGCTCCGGTCGTCACCATTTCGGTATACAACCAGGCGCGACGACTGATCAGGCGCAGAAAATAGCGCTCATGCCGGTCGGTCCAGTCCATCATGGGCGCAAC
>DRPO01000015.1 GCA_011330835.1 Gammaproteobacteria bacterium
AGTTCACCCTGCAAGGGGGGCGCTTGCGACCCCGGCTGCGCGCCAGCCAAAGCCCGCGCCGCCGACCTGTTTCACGACCAGGCCTGGAGCTGGAACGGCGCGGGTTACACCGCGCTCGAAAACGGAGCGACGGTCGCCCCGTGGACCGGCTTCTGGTGCGCGACGCTATCGGGGGCCCAGGGTAGCGGCTTGACGTTCATATCCCCCTGAATCGGAGAAGTCGCCGGTTGACTTTTCCGTCCCCATGGACAACAATGGAGGCACATTAACTCCAATCAGGAGGCGCTCGTGGCGACACTGAACGTAAAACAATTTCCCGACGACCTGTACAACCAGCTTCGTGAACGTGCGGAAAATGAACATCGCTCGATCGCGCAGGAAGTGGTTCATCTGCTGGATCGCACATTGCGCGAACCCGACAAACGCTCCATTCTCGAGCTTCAGGGGTTGGGAAAAGCGCTTTGGGAAGACGAGGATGCCTCTCGCTTTGTCGATTCTGAACGCGCCTCATGGGACTGATCGACGACGTGGGCGTCGGCCCCGTCGCTCTGGATACCTGCGTATTCATCTATTTCATCGAGGAACACGAGCGATATTTCGACATCGTTCGCCCCCTGTTCGAGGCCATCGACATCGGGCGGCTGGCGGCGGTAACGTCTTCGTTGACGCTGATGGAGACGCTTGTTCTCCCTTATCGTCAGGGCGAAATGCGGCTGCTGGAGGAATACCAGACCATTCTGACGAACAGCCACGGTCTGAAAATGGCCGGATTATCGCTGGCCGTGCTGAATATCGCCGCCTCTCTGCGAGCAAGAACCGGGATGCGCACGCCAGATGCTTTACAGATCGCCTCGGCAGTCCACAACCGCTGCACGGCTTTTGTAACCAATGACCGGCGGCTGCCGAACGCCGCCGGTTTGCCCATCATTCAAATCGGGGACTACGCCGCCTGACTAAATCAATCCGCGCGCCGACTACAAGCAACGCCCTCCTGTTCCCCATAACATCCGTCCCATCGACTAGACTCCTCTGAAACCGAGAACGGCTTTTCATACCGCTCGCCGGCTTTTCTCTACCCTCCAGGCCATCAACCGCGCAGCGCGGTTCATGCAAACTCCGGAGTTGTCATGGGACTTGGCCTATTCAGACTGATACTTTCCATCTGGGTCATCGACCATCATTTCGCCTGGTCGCGTACCTATATCGAGCCCTGGTTCACCCAGCGATTCGGCGAACGCCATTTTGGCTATCTGGGGATTGGCCACGTCGCGGTGATCTGCTTTTTCGTCCTCAGCGGCTATGTCATCACCTGGGTGCTAAACAACAAGTATCCGCTCAACGCGGCGGGGGTTAAAGCGTTCCTCGTTGGCCGTTTTATCCGGATCTACCCGCTCTATTGGGCGATGCTTGCGATAATTATCGTCGCGATGGCGGTAGCCGTGGGCTGGAACTCGGACTTACCCCAGCTCAGGATGGACAGGATCGTGGGCGATCTATTACTGGTCCCGTACGGGGTCATCGGCTTTTTCCATTTTTTCAATCGTTACGCCTACGGCATGATCGACGTGCCCGCCTGGACGCTACCCTACGATTTTCTGTTTTACCTGCTGGCGCCGTGGATGGTCACGCGCAAACGGGTTCTCGTCGCGGTCATCGTTTTCGAACTCGTCTACCTAACGATCCTTGCCGCGCTGGGGCCCCAACCGCTGTTCAGCGCCGGCGACGGTCGCAGCTGGCACGAAGGATATTTCACCAGCGGCCACTCGACCATTCTGGCTTTCTGCATTGGCGCTCTGGGCTACTATTATCGCCAGATCCGTTTCTCTCCCCCAGCGCTCGGCGCGGCCATCCTCGCCCTGCTGTACATGACCTATGCGCCTTTCGGACTGACCAATTTCTATCTGAACCAGCTTCTCGTCATGCTCGTTGCCCTGGCGCTGGTGCTGGGCCTGAAGCAACGCAGCAAACTCGACAACCTGCTGGGCGAACTGACCTATTCGACCTACCTGATCCATGTCCCGCTGCTCGAATCATTGAACTGGCTGGGCGCGGGTTACGGCGGATTGCTGGCGCTGCCGCTGACCTATTTGCTGGCCTTCGCGACCGTGCGCTATTTCGAAATGCCGCTGGAGAAGCGGCGCGCCGATCTGACCAGAACCCTGCTGTCCCGTCCGGAAGCCTCGATCCACCGGGAGACGCTGGGCGGGAGCCGCATTGTGCTGACCGCGCTGGCGGCGCTGCTGGTGGCGTCGGCGTCTTTGAACCTGATTCGTCTCGCGCTCTGAGCGCTGGGGTTCACAATACGCGCGAGAAATATAAACGGGTCAAAGCCCCCATCCAGATTGCGGGGAGGATGCGGTGGGCGTTTTACTCCGTCACCAAACCCCGTTCGTTATTCCCGCGAAAGCGGGAATCCAGCGCCTCGTTCTGGATTCCGGGTCTTCGCTCCACTCAGCCCGGAATGACGGGCCGGGGCGGGTGGTGGGGATTTGCTCGTGGAGATCCTGCCCCTCGTTGAGGGAACAGTGGGCACACACCGACTGAGCCGGAGAAGTATTATACCTCTCGCGATCAAGAATACCCCGTTCAGGCCACGCATCTTTTCGTCGATAGCTGCATTGTAAAAACTTGACGTAGCGCCACTATGCCTGCGTTTTTACGCCTTGCTCTCGACGAAAACCTACGCGCCCTGAAAGGGGTATTCTTGATCGCGAGAGGTATAAAACAATTGCTTGCGCAAGCTGCTTGGATTAGATTATCAGCTTGCCGCCCCACTCAGGCTACCAGCAACATTGCCTCACGCCACTACGCAAATCGCCTGTCACGACTGTGATCTGCTCCAGCGCCTGCCGCCGTTGAAACCGGGGCAATCCGCGCGCTGTCTTCGTTGCAACGCCCTGCTCTACAGCCGCAAGCGAACCAGCCTGGAGTTCAGCCTGGCGCTGGCGGCGACGGGCATCATCCTGTTCGCGATCGCCAATCTGTTCCCCTTTCTGTCGCTCAATGCGCATGGACAGATTCAGGACAGCACCCTGATTTCCGGCGCGCTGGCGATGTTCGATTCCGACCGGCCGATGCTGGCGGCGCTGGTGCTGTTGACGGCGTTCGTCTTTCCGCTGCTCGATCTGCTGGGCACGCTGTACATCCTGCTCAATGTGCGTATTGGCCGGACCTCCCGGGCGCTGTTGCCGCTGTTCCGTTTCCTGCGGAGCATCAAACCCTGGGGCATGCTGGAGGTTTTTCTGCTGGCGGTGCTGGTGGCCGTGGTGAAGCTGGGCGACCTGGCGACGGTGATTCCCGGCGTGGCGTTGTATTCGTTCTGCCTGCTGATCCTGACCATGGCGGCGCTGGCTTCCTCGCTCGACGCGCATTTGATCTGGAACCGGTTGAGCGCCCCATGAACAGACCGCCAACCGCCGCCGGAGCCGGACTGATCGCCTGTGAGGTCTGCGACACGCTGGCCCGCGCGCGCCGCGATCCGCATGTCAGCCAGTATTGTCCGCGCTGCGGAGCCCGGCTGTTCAGCCGCATCCCCCACAGCCTGCAAAAAACCTGGGCGCTGCTGATCGCGGCGATGCTGCTGTATGTCCCCGCCAATACCCTGCCGGTGATGAGTATCGTCTACCTCGGCAAGGGCGAGCCCAGCACCATTCTCGAAGGGGTGATGCAACTGATCCAGGAAGGCATGTGGCCGCTGGCGCTGATCGTTTTCGTGGCCAGCATTTTCGTTCCACTGCTGAAAATGCTGGCGCTGCTGGCGCTGTTGATCAGCGTCCATCTGCGTTCATCGTGGCGACCGGCGGATCGCACCCGGTTTTACCGCGTAACCGAATTCATTGGCCGCTGGTCGATGGTGGATATCTTCGTCATCGCCATTCTGGCCTCGCTGGTGCAATTCGGCGCGCTGGCGGATATCGAGCCGGGCGCCGGATCGGTTTCCTTCGCGGCGGTCGTGGTCGCCACGATGTTCGCCGCGCACAGTTTCGATCCCCGTCTGATCTGGGACCACGCCGGTGAGTGACTACGACGATCTGCCCGAGGCGCGCGTCGCCACCCGCCAGGGGATTTCACTGGTCTGGCTCATTCCGCTGGTGGCCGCGATCGCCGGCGGCTGGCTGGTCTACAAGGCGCTGAGCGAGAAAGGACCCAGGATTTCGGTCGAATTCAGCCACGCCGAAGGCATCGAGGCGGGCAAGACCCGCGTCAAATACAAGGACGTTGTCGTTGGCAAGGTCAAAAAGGTCGGACTCAACGCGGATCTGTCCAAGGTCATCGTGGATATCGAGATGGCGCGGTTCATGGAAGACCATCTCAATGAAAACACGCGCTTCTGGATCGTCCGCCCGCGAATCACCAGCAGCGGGGTGAGCGGTCTGAGCACCCTGATTTCGGGCATTCACATCGCCATGGATCCAGGGCGCGGCGACTCGTGGCAACGCCATTTCGTCGGGCTCGATCGCGCCCCCGAGATCGATTCCTCCAGCCGGGGCAAACGCTTTCTGTTGCGCGCCAGCACGCTCGGCTCGCTGGATATCGGCTCGCCGGTCTACTATCGCCAGATTCAGGTCGGCGAGGTCACCCGGTACAGTCTGGCCGACGACGGAAAAAGCGTCGAGGTGCAGATTTTCATTCACCAACCCTACGCCCGGCTGGTTCACAGCAACAGCCGGTTCTGGAACGCCAGCGGCTTCAACGTCAAACTGGACACCGATGGCATCAAGGCCGACCTGGAATCCATGACCGCGCTGCTTTCGGGG
>DRPO01000016.1 GCA_011330835.1 Gammaproteobacteria bacterium
ATCGACATGTCCGTCTATTTCGGTTCGATCAACCACATCCAGAACCGGATTTCTCGCATTGTCGATAACGAACGAATCCACCACATCCTGATCGTCGCCTCCGGCATCAACTTCATTGATCTCGCGGGCGCCGAGGCGCTGGCCGCCGAAAACAAGCGGCTGGTTCGTCTGGGCGGCGGGCTCTATTTCGTCGGGTTGAAATCCCGGGTCTACGAGTTTGCCGCCCACACCGGCTTTATCCGCCATCTTGGCGCCGATCATTTCTTTGACTCCAAGTCGGACGCCATTCGCAGCATCGTCAAGCGTCTGGACAAGAATGTTTGCGCCAAGTGCAACCAGCTTATTTTCAAGGAGTGCCCGCGATAAGTCTTGATGCGGTGTGTCAAGAGTTGCAAAAGCACAGCCACGCTTGCGGAGGAAGATTGCGGTGGGTGTTTCACTCCATCACCGAACCTCCCCGTCATTCCCGCGAAAGCGGGAATCCAGCGCCTCGCTCTGGATTCCGGGTCTTCGCTCCACTCAGCCCGGAATGACGGATGGGGAGGCGGTTTGGTGTGGATTCGGTCGTGGAGACCCTAACCCTCTCAGCGGGAACAGTCGGCGCGCACCGACTGAGCCGCGACAACGATAGTTAACGGATTCCAGGGGGCGAAGCCCCGTCATTCCCGCCATGCCGGGACTGCATCAGACGATGTATCCGGGTCGCCAGCGATTGATGCGCGACGGCGGAGTTGACCCGAAGGATGTTTGAGCTGACCACCACAAGATAGTACAGGCGGCCCGATTTTTCGGTCGGCGGCGTTTCGATGATGGCGACCGAATTGAGCAGGTTTTTGACGTTGCCGTGGTACTTCTTGCAAACGAATCCGGGTTCGGGGCGGCATTTGTACAGGGAACCGGATTTGAAATAGACCGCCGAGTTCCGCAGCGCGGGCGATGACGCGTAGCGGATGCGGCGCTGGGTCATGTAGAGAAGGCGCTTGATCTCACGACTGGAAAACTCATCGACAATCTTCCCCTGCTCCAGTTTGAGCAGAAACCGCATCAAGGCGTGCGTGGTGGCGCGGCTGCCGCCGGCCATCACCTTGCGCTTGCCGGTACTCGTGAAGAACCCGCCTTGCCGGAATTCTTCCGGATCCAGGCCCTGATCCGTCATTGCCGTATCGAAAATCTCGCGCAACGTCTTGCCGAGAACGCCGGGCGGATTCCGCAAGAAATACTGTCGCGCTTCCCGCGCCGTTGGCGGGTAGCGGTCGCCGAATTGATGCAGCAGCATCACCTGCTTGATAACCATCGACGCCGCCGAGTTGGAACTGGCGGACAACATCCAGTCCAGCCAGGTCCAGAGGTTGGCGTTGTCGCCAATCCTCAGCTTTCGCCGGAAAACGCGTTGGGACTTGTTGCTCCACAGCGGAACCTTGTGGCTAACTTTGTGTATGAAGTTATCGGCGCGAAACCAGGTCGTTCTCAAGATCTCCTCGCGGCGCGCCGCATCGGGAAAGGCGAGCGCAAGTTCGCGGAACAGGGCGGTGGCGACCACCAGTTTGCCAAGGCTGCCGGGATTGAAGCGCTTGTCGCCCTGGTGCTCGGCGAATACGGGATGCTCCGGATCTGCAAGATCGAGAATGGAAATCGCATACCGTTTCCCTTGACTGCTGAGCAGTCCGACGATCTGGCGCTGGAACGCAGGGTCGACCGGGGGGATTTCGAGATCAGGATGATCGGTGAGGCGCAAATCAATGTCTTCGAATGGCCACAACTGGCCGGGCCGAAGCCGTTTCTTCAAACGCTTGCGGTGAACCTTGAACTTCCAGGCCTGAAGGCGGGCGATATGACTGTGGGCATGGCCATCAAGAGGGTAAGCCCGCGACGCGCCGGGCAACGCCAGCGCCAGAATGACCAGGATCATCGAGATTTTTCCCGAAAAATACCGAAAGCTCATGGCGCCGTCTCCATGTCCACGATCCGCTCAGCGCGCTCGCGATCCATAACATCCAGTCGAACCAGTTGCCGAAACGCTCGGCCCTTGCGATTACGCAAAAAGGGGCGAATCTGGAACAGCCGGAGTTCGCCCTTTTCGAACCCGAACTCAATGTCGGCGGACACAAGCCTACCCTGCTCATCCCGTTGCGGATAACGTTCCAGAGCGGTTTTCGCCAATGCCCGCAGAGCATCGAGTTCTATTGGCGTCAACACCTTCCCGTCCGCCGGGGCGGAGACAGTGCGCAATCCACCCTGCGGCTCGACGATCCGGTAGGTCGGACTGGTCGCATCCGCGAGCAGGGTCACGATCCCCGTGTTCAGGTCGATGCGCCACTCCTCCGCCAATTGCCCGGCCACCGCGCCGCCGAGGCCGCGATTGACGGCAATGCGTAGTTTGTCCTTTTCGCCGGTTGAGGCATCCATGGTCACCATCACCCCCGACTTGTCGACCGGTACGGTTTTCATCAGCAACACCGAAGGATACACCTGTTCGGGATGGCTCATGCGCCCCTGCCGCCAGGCGAACGCGCGGGCCGTGAACGGCGAGGCCCAAACATCGCGTATCGCTTGCAGCAGCGCCTCGTATCCCCGGACGTTCGGAACTGTCAGATTCAGCCCCGCGCCGGTGAAGCCGGGCAGATCCTCGACATTCGTATCGCTGCGCACGAACAGCGCGTATTCCCCCGGCTTGCCGAAAACGGCGGCGAGCTGGCGCTTCAGGTCCCGCTCCATGCCGTCGGGAAACGGCAGCGTCTGGATATGCTGGCGCAGCAGCCTCAGAAACCGGCGCTGTATCGCCCGCCGATGCTTGCCCTCCACCAGCGACATCAGTTGGTACTGTTGTTTCATCCAGTCGAACAGTGTACCGGAGGATCCGGGCAAGGGCTGGTCGAGAAATTGCCGGAAGCGACCGAACGGAATGGCCAGCGATTCCGCCACTGCCTCGGGAAACTGGCGCTTCAGCTCCGCCAACCTGGCCGCCTTGGGCCCGACGATGCGGCCCGAATCCTCATCACGCAATTCGCTCAGACGGTGAATTTCCCGCTGTTCAAGATCCAGTTTTTCAAGATTCGGGGCAATCCTGGCATGATCAGCGGGAGCGATGGCGACAGCCGGTCGATGATCTTCCTCCGCCCTGTCGAGTCGCACAACTCCACCAGGACTGACCCGCATTCGGATGCGCTGACCGACAACAGCCTCGATTCGCTCAAGGGTTTCTCCGCGCACGGCGACATTGGGAATGCCGAGATTGGCCGCCAGCAGCTGGACATGTGACAGGCTGTTGCCCTCGCCTTCGGTCAGAATTCCCGCCACTGGCGAGAGATCAGCGGTGGTTTCAGGCAACAGATAAATTGATGAGGCATCGAGTTCGCCATCTTTCGGCGGCTGACGCAAAACGCCCTCGGCAGCACCCGCGTTGAGGGCGCGCACGTCAGCGCCCGCGGGCTCTCCCAACACCACTGGACTGACGCCCACCAGGGCCTGCGCGTCCCGCAACAGGCTGTCGACGACGCGGGAATAGAAACCCAGGATGCTACCGCGCAAGCGGGACGGAATCATCCGCCGGGCCAACGGTTCGATTTCCGCCAGCCGATCGATAGTCGCGCCAAAGTGATAATGCATCCACCGGTCACCCCAGGACATGACTCGGGCGAGATCCTGTATGGCGCGCCAGTATTGGGAGATGGTGGGAGGCGTCGACAGCAAGGAAAGCAAGCTGGCGGCGACTTGCTGCTGCTCCCGTTTCGAAATCAGGCCCACCCCGTACAATGCCTGCGCGGCGGCATGCAGCCAGCCCAAACGCTCGACACGGGTAGCATTCGGCAACTCCCCCTGCAGCGACGCCGCGGCAGCATAGACCATTTGCTCGACTGCCAGGCTCATTTTCAATTGCCGGATTCGAACTTTTCGCGAACGTCGTGGGAACTGCTCACGCAGCGCCATCAACAGTCGGCTGCCTTGCCGGAACCGCTCCAGCGGCAATTTCGGCGGCTGACGAGAAAACGCCGCCAGCGCTTTGCCAAAATGCTGCTCATCGACGCCTTTTCCCAATGCTTTTCGGACGCTCGCCTCATCGAACAACCGCTCCACCCGCCAGGCCAGCGCTTGGTATTGCTTGCGCAATACCTTCCTGCCGCGCGTTCGCGCATAGTGGCGAATCCGGCTGGCATCGCCAATGTCCGGCAAAGCATGCAGCTTGGCGCGGATCGGCTCGAAACCGGGATCCCGACCGGCCAGATGCGCGGATTGGTCGCGTATCTGGTCAAGTAGCGGAGACGTGAACTCGTGGGGCAGCAAACGCCAGGCTTCACGCAACAACAGAAAAT
>DRPO01000017.1 GCA_011330835.1 Gammaproteobacteria bacterium
AAGCAATGACAGGGTCGCGACTATGCCAAAAAGGATTGAAAAGAAGGGAAAGAGCTGTTGCGGGTTGCGAACAAAGTATTTTGCAGCGACATAGACAACAATGCTACTTCCGAGAAAGTGCAGGAAGTTGATGATCACCCTGTCGGGGTATGTCGTCCACGTCACGGATGCTAGGACATACAGCATGCATGCCATCAGCTCCAGTCGGCTGCCAAACCAGTTGAGGTTCCTCTTGAATCCACGCAATAGAAAAAGGCCGCCGCCTAGGTACAGCATCGCGCGAATCAAGGTGAGAATTGGACCGCCGGCTTCCGCGCCTCCGGCATCCTCTGCCCTGAAAAAATCCACCATTGCGAAAAGAAATAGACCGGCAAGCGGAAAAATAGCGTAGAAAGAAAGCGTATTGCGCCGGCTAAGTGTTCTTCGTTTGGTTTTCATGGGCTTTGCTTGCTTAATTTTGATAGAAGGAGTTATAGCGAGTCAGATCCTTTCCTCGGCTGACACCGGCCGAAAAAGATATTCAGGAAATCGCCTTGTATCCACTAAATGTTTTACCCGTTTTACAGCATTTCAGACCGTTCGTTGGTAGCCTCGCACCCATTTGATTAAAAGCAAAAGTAGGGTCCGATCCGGATTTCTGGCGGATCGGTCGATAGTCACGCGCACCGAGTGAGAAATCCGAGTCGGATTTACACGCCATGGATGGTCACAACTAGCAACCCAGAATCCGAGGCAGACATGGAATTACCTCCATTGCTCCTGGATTCCTGAGTTACCGGGTGAACGACAATTCTACGTTATTGGAAAGCGGCCGTCTCCGAATCAAGCTTGATACAGTTCACGTCATTGGAAATTGGCGATATAATAATGCGGATTCCGTTAATCTCGTTCTGGCGGGCTTATGGGCTTGACGCGTGTCCATGTCTCTAGCGGCCTCGAAATACCCGTCCAGGTCGCATATCTTTTCGCGGGTAGGCGCATTGTAATAGCTTGCCATAGACTCGCCATTTGTCCCTCTCCCTCTGCCGGGGCTAAAGACCTAACTCCTGTCCGCCTCAAGGAGGTTGAGCCCTAGTCCTGTTGGGACGGGCGCGGAGTCGTTGATCCGGGCGGGTTCCCCCCCGGGAGGCTCCGCTGTATCAAGTGCTGGCGCTGGTTCCGCCGTATTAGCGTATCCGCTAGGCCGGATAGCGAGGAACCGCGCGACGCGGATCGAGCGCGCGACGGGAGCCTGCCCCACTCCCCGCGCGAGTTGTCGCTTCGTCTTCTGCATCATGCCGAAACGGTGATTATCGAAGCCGACAGCTATCGGATGAAGGATCAGCTCGAGGCCTGATACCCCCCTGGTTTGACCCCTCTATCACGTCGGAAGCGCCGGTTTTATCACTGCATTTTCAAACCGGCGGTTTGAGGACATTCTTACACCGAGGACGACAAGAGCAAATGCCTATGCGCTCCGTTTACCAAGTAGGCGTCTCACTTTTCGTATAGGCGTCTTTACACGCTCCGCATAAGGCGAGCGCCTGAGGAACTGCTCTGAATCCTGTCTCGCCTTATAGAGGAATGCAATCGGGGAGGGAACGAAGGCGGTTCCTTCGGCCAGCCCAATCTCGTAGTTGGAGAAACTGGGCTTATACTCTTCCTTTCCTTTGCCAAGATCGACCAAGGTAATGCCATCAGCGGCCACGGACTCAGCTAGCTTGAGAAGCAGGACTCCGCCTGGAGAATATCTGGAATATTCTGAGTTGTAGGTCGGAAACCACCAATGACAAACCGTCGACGACTTCATGCCGAAATGCGCAGCGATGATGGTCTCATCATGATAAAGCACCGATAGCATGCCAGAAAAATGGGTATTCCTGATACGCCATATCCGCTCGAGAAGGGCTCGGGTCCAGCCCCAGCCCAGAAAATCAGGTGCGCCGGTTCGGATGCATTGCTCACGCTTCCAGGCGATAACTTGCTCGAATGCATCTTCGTCCGTCGAATAGGTTTCAAACCGAAACGCGCCGACTTCTCTCTCGAATTTTCGACCCTTACGCTGAAATTGCGCTAGGCGTCTTGAACCGGATTTGCGTTTCTCAGCCAGATAGGCATCATAGCCGTTGGACATATCCATCGCCTGAGAAAAATCCTTGACGCCATGAAACCCGGAAAAACAGGCTTGGTCTTCAAGCAGGTGATCGAATTTCCACACTTTCAAACCGCAGCCGCGAAGCAGCTCCCCGGCGTCACATTCTGTTCCAGGTGAGACAATCAACCCCTGGTAGTCGGACATTCGCCCTCCAACCGGCTCGGCAATGTGACGCGTCGCCATTTGAAACGGAAATATTCCAGCAACCCGCCCATCCTGCTCCTCCAGGATTCCCAAAAACACATCATCGCGGACCGCCGCGACTGATTCAGTGTATTCAGGACAGAAATAGGGGTTGCGCAGTGAAGGATTCGTGCCCTGAATCTCTCGCCACCGACGCCGAAGGCCATCATCCAGTTCGGAGGCGGATATCTTATAAATACGCATATTGAATGTTCTCACCTAACCGTAGGCGCGCCCGAAAAGTTTGATGCTCAGAGCTGGAAAAGCGCCGCTCATCCACACCTTCAAATCGATAAGCGAAGGCATGGCCGTTACTCGCGGGAGCGCCCATGGATTCGAATGGTGGGTAACGAGATCAACCGGATATACCGCCAAAGCCGCCTTCAGACCACAGTTCTTGCTGACACGCTGAACGTCCATGTTATGCAGTCCGTAAGGATACGACAAGAATCTGGCCCTTGATCCCGTCGATGCTTCGAAATCTTTCTGGCACTGAAGCAGCTCCGCCTCGGCATTCGCTTTATCCAGGCCGGTCAGATTCGTATGATCGCGCGTATGAAGTCCAACCTCGATTAGTGGATACAACGACCGTAAACGCCTTACCTCGTCCCAGTTCAGAGTCAGGCGAGGGCGATTGGGGATGTCCGGTTCCAGTTGTTCGCCTAGCGCCTCGAACAACGCGGATCGGCCCGCGTAATCCGAGTCCATAAGCAACTTCTTCGCCAGATTATAGCCGGAATCCATTCCGTCTTTTGTGGTGAGATCGAAAGTCTCGCCAGACAAATTCAATTGATGTCTCGTTCTAAATGAAAATATCGAATAAACGTCATCAATCCATTGCGACTCCTGTCTTTCGATGTATCCCGTACATACGAATATAGTGGCGGGCAGATCGTACTCTTTCAGGATCGGCGCCGCATGGGTCAGGTTATCCCGGTAACCATCGTCAAATGTCAGCACGACTGTTCTTTTGGGTAGCGGGGTTTTGTTCTCTATCGCGTGAAGAAGCGCTTCCAGACTGATGACGTTACAGCGTTTTTTCAAATACGCCATCTGTTTTCTAAATTGTTCAACCTTGACGCTGTTATCCGGATCGACAAATCCTTCGAGACTTTCATCGACAACGCTATGATACATCAATATGGCGGCGCTGCCATCACCCCGGGAAAGGCTACCGTATAAACTAGCTATCCCGGAAAGATACAGCGTCCGCTGCATATAACATAGAAAGCGTCTTTTCAGGGGCATGCCGCCCTGACTTGGAGAAGGGTATCTTTGCACGTCGTCTAGCCCTCATTATCTTGTTGTCGTCAAACATTGACAAAGTCCCTTGATTTAATCAGCCCAACCTTCCCTGTCGCGCCAAGTTATGGCCTTTGGCCATCCATTTCACTGGAAGACAACAGCACTGTGTTTCCGTTCATTCGCCTACAACGAAATGGCGACGACTCCCGCGCCCCTTCGCCTCGCCATCAATCGTCCCAACCAGCCCAAACCAACGCCCCCCCACGCACGACCAATGAGTATCCTCGCAGGCTGTCCGACTTACGCTGTCGACACGCGCACGTGAATATCTTTTGCCTTTCGAGCCATCACGTTGCAGAATATTCCCGTTGTGACGTGAAAAATGACACGCTCGAACAAAAAATGCACCACCAAAGCCGGGAACGCATTCATCAGCGCATGCCCTTGAGTAATGAATGCCGCAAATCCCTATCATGGACAGAACTGCCGACGGAGCCTAAACCTTCGAAAACGAAGAATGACCACGGCAACGCATCGCATTGACGCTCCGCAGAACAACCGCTCGATAAACTCCGGCAGC
>DRPO01000018.1 GCA_011330835.1 Gammaproteobacteria bacterium
GGATTTTCGTCGAGAGCAAGGCGCAAAAACGCAGGCATAGTGGGGCTACGTCAAGTTTTTGCAACGCAGCTATCGGCGAAAAGACGCGCGCCATGAATGGGGTATTCTTGGGCGCGAGAAGTATACCCGCACCCTGTATCCCGAGATGAAGCGCGTCGCAATGCCCCCAGCCACGCTTGTGGGGAAGATCGCGGTGGGCGTTTCACTCCGTCACCGATCCCCCTCCGTCATTCCCGCGAAAGCGGGGAATCCAGCGCCTCGTTCTGGATTCCGGGTCTTCGCTCCACTCAGCCCGGAATGACGGATAGGGGGCAGTGGGGGTTCAGTCGTGGAGTCCCTAACCCTCTCAGCCGGTTTGCCTGACGCGCCTTCGGCTTGTCAGGCCTACGGACTTGGTCGCAAGGGGTTTCCCGTCACCCTCCGAACGGATCGCGCAGCATGATGGTCTCGACCCGGTCCGGCCCGGTGGAGATGATGTCGATCGGCGTTCCAACCAACTCCTCCACCCGCTTCAGGTAGGCGCGGGCGTTGTCCGGCAAGGCATCGTAATCGGTGATGCCAACCGTGGACTCCTTCCAGCCGGGCAACTCCTCGTAAACGCATTCGAGATCATCGTAGTCCTCGATGCGCTCGGGATGGGATTCCACGTCTTCCCCATTGAGGCGATAGCCGGTGCAGACTTTCAGCGTTTCCAGCCCGTCGAGCACGTCGAGCTTGGTAATGCACAGGGCCGACAGCGTATTGATCGCCGCCGAACGGCGCAGCGCCACCGCATCGAACCAGCCGCAGCGCCGGGGACGACCAGTGGTGGTGCCGAATTCTTGGCCCTTTTCCGCCATGTGCGCGCCCACCTCGTCGAACAGCTCGGTCGGGAACGGCCCCGCGCCGACGCGGGTGGTGTAGGCCTTGGTAATGCCGAGAACGTAATCCATATCGCGCGGCCCAACGCCGGAGCCGGTGCAGGCGCCGCCCGCCGTGGTGCTGGACGAGGTGACGAACGGGTAGGTGCCATGATCGATATCGAGCAGCGCGCCCTGGGCGCCTTCGAACAGCACATTGGCGCCTTCGCGACGAAGCCGGTGCAAATGGCCCGCGACATCGCCCGCCAGCGGACGAAGCTGCTCGGCATAGTGCTGACACTGTTCGAGAACGGCGTTGTAATCCACCGTCTCGGCCTTGAAATAATGCTCCAGCGCGAAATTGTGATAGTCGATCACCTCGCGCAGCTTTTCGCTGAAACGGGACTCATCGAACAGATCCCCGAGCCGCAGCCCGCGCCGCGAGATCTTGTCCTCATAGGCCGGTCCAATGCCGCGCCCGGTGGTGCCAATGGCCTTCTTGCCGCGCGCCACCTCGCGCGCATGGTCCAGCGCAACGTGGTAGGGCAGAATCAACTGACAGGCCGAGGAGATCAGCAATCGCTCGCGCACGGGGACGCCGGCCTCTTCGAGCATCGCCATCTCCTTAAGCAGCGCATCCGGCGCCAGCACCACGCCGTTGCCGATCAGGCACTGCACGTTTTCACGCAAGATGCCGGAAGGAATCAGGTGCAGCGCCGTGGTTTCCCCATCGATGACCAGGGTATGGCCCGCGTTGTGACCACCCTGAAACCGGGTTACCGCGGCGGCCCGCTCGGTCAGCAAGTCAACGATCTTGCCCTTGCCTTCATCTCCCCACTGACTGCCTACTATGACGACGAAACCGCCCATTACTCAATCTCCTGTACGACCCATTGGCCGCCCTGGTTAATCAATCGACGCGTACACCCCAGATCCCGAGGCCCCGTCTGCCCATCGAGCGCAACGATGACGCGCTCGCCCCGGGCGCGCAACGACGCCACGGTCTCGGCCAGCTCCGCATCGCCATTCTCGGGCGCCCATATCAATGCGCTCTCGCCGGAAAAATCCTTGCCGGTCAGACGCTGCAAAATCTTCAAATCCGTGCTGAAACCCACCGCCGGGCGGGCGCGGCCAAAATGCCGGCCAATGCCATCGTAACGACCGCCGCGCGCAATCTCCCGCCCCTCGTCGGGAACATAGGCTGCGTAGACCACGCCGGTCTCGTACCGGTAACCGCGCAGCTCGGACAGATCGTAGTTGATGCTGACCTCCGGATAGCGCTGCCCCAGCATCTCGCCCAGACTCTCAAGCATGTCCAGGTACAGGCTGACGTTGTCGCCAACGAACGACAGCAGCGAGCGAGCCTCCTTGAGCGCCTCGCGGTCGCCATTGAGCATCGCCAGCGCCGCCAGGCCCTCGTGGACTTTCGGCTCCAGCCGCAGCGCCGCCAGCCACTGCTCGATTTCCGGAACGGCCTTGCGTTGCAGCATGTCGAACAAGGCATCGGTCTGCTTCCGGTCTAGCCCGGCGCGCGCCGAAACCTCCCGGTAGATGCCGGCGTGGCCGATATCCAGGTGTACGTCGCGAACGCCGCAGGCCCGGAAAGTCTCCATCAGCAGGCTGAGAATCTCGCGGTCGCTCGCGGCGCCCGCGTGGCCATACAGCTCCGCGCCCACCTGAAACGGACTGCGCGTCCCGCCCATGCCGTCCGGTCGGGTTCGCAGCACCGTACCGAGATAACACAGCCGGGTGGGCGTATCCCGCCGCATCCGGTTGGCGTCGATGCGCGCGACCTGGGGCGTCATGTCGGCCCGCAAGCCCATCATCCGCC
>DRPO01000019.1 GCA_011330835.1 Gammaproteobacteria bacterium
CGACGAAAACCCACGCACCCTGAACGGGGTATTTTGGAACGCGAGAAGTATATTCCCGCCAGGACAAGAGCCGCCCAACCCCCGCCACGCCAACCCCTGATTTCGACCGCGTCATTTCCCGGGAAGACAGAGACAGCTTCAAATGGGCGCACTACCGGAACACCGGCGCCCCGGCAAGGCCGATATCGGCGCCGCCGCGCGGCTCGGTCGCCGGCTCCTGATTGGCGCATTCTCGATTGCAAGAGGTATACTCCCCGCTTTCCAATTTCCGATGAGGCTTTACGAATGTTTAGCGCCGATATGACGATCGCGGGTTACGATGATGAATTGCAGCAGGCCATTGAGAACGAGGCTCGCCGCCAGGAGGAGCATATCGAGCTGATTGCGTCGGAGAATTACACCAGCCCGCGCGTGATGGAGGCGCAGGGGTCGGTGCTGACGAACAAGTACGCCGAGGGCTATCCGGGACGCCGCTATTATGGCGGCTGCGAGTATGTCGATGTGGCCGAGCAGCTGGCTATCGACCGCGTCAAGCAGCTTTTCGGCGCGGATTACGCCAATGTCCAGCCCCATTCCGGCTCGCAGGCCAACGCGGCGGTGTACATGGCGCTGCTCCAGCCGGGCGACGCGGTGCTGGGCATGAGCCTGGCGGACGGCGGTCATCTGACCCATGGCGCGAAGGTGAATTTCTCCGGCAAGTTGTACCAGGCGCATCAATACGGTCTGAACCCGGAGACGGGCGAGATCGATTACGAGCAGGTTGAGGCGCTGGCCCGCGAGCACAAGCCCCGGATGATCGTCGCCGGCTTCTCGGCCTACTCCCAGGTCGTGGACTGGCAACGCTTTCGCGATATCGCCGACGAGGTAGGCGCCTGGCTGATGGTGGACATGGCCCATGTCGCCGGGCTGGTGGCGGCGGGCGTGTATCCGAGCCCGGTCGGGATCGCCGATGTCACCACCTCCACCACGCACAAGACCTTGCGCGGCCCGCGCGGCGGCATCATCCTCGCGCGCGCCAACCCGGAGATCGAGAAGAAACTCAATTCGCTGGTTTTTCCCGGCACCCAGGGCGGCCCGCTGATGCATGTGATCGCCGCCAAGGCGGTGGCCTTCAAGGAAGCGATGGAGCCTGATTTCAAGACCTACCAGCAGCAGGTGGTGACCAACGCCCGCGCCATGGCCGAGGTGATGCAGGAGCGCGGATACAAGATCGTCTCCGGCGGCACCGAGAATCACCTGTTTCTGGTCGATCTGATCGACAAGCCAATGACCGGCAAGGAAGCGGACGCGGCGCTGGGCGCGGCCAACATTACCGTCAACAAGAACGCGGTGCCCAACGATCCCGAATCGCCCTTCGTCACCAGCGGCTTGCGCATCGGCACGCCAGCGGTGACCACGCGCGGTTTCGGCGAGGCGGAATGCCGCGATCTGGCGGGCTGGATCTGCGACGTGCTGGACGACTACCAGAACGAATCGGTCATCGCCGCCGTCAAGGACAAGGTGCTGGCCATCTGCCGCCAATACCCGGTTTACGGCTGAAGCATGCACTGCCCGTTCTGCCGCCACCGCGACACCAAGGTCATCGACTCGCGTCTGGCCGCCGAGGGCGTCCAGGTGCGGCGGCGGCGCGAATGTCTGTCCTGCGGCGAACGGTTTACCACCTACGAAAGCGCCGAGCTGAACATGCCGCGCATCGTCAAGCGCGATGGCCGGCGCGAGAATTTCGACGAGGAAAAGTTGCGGCGCGGCATCCTGTTCGCGCTGGAAAAGCGGCCGGTGAAAACCGGCGACGTGGAAAAGAGCATCAGCGCGATCAAGAAGCGCCTGCTCTCCTCCGGCGAGAAGGAAGTCCCCGCCCGCTCGGTCGGCGAGTGGGTGATGAACGAACTGGGCCAGCTCGACCAGGTCGCCTACATCCGCTTTGCCTCGGTCTATCTCTCTTTCGAGGACATGGACGCCTTCCGCGAAATCATCGAACGGCTGGAACAGGATCTGTCGCCCGAGGCTCGGCGACACCAGATTCCGCTGATCGATCTCGATTGACGGCGACGTGAGCTTTTCCCTGTCCGACCGGCGCTGGATGGCGCGCGCCCACCAACTGGCCGCGCGCGGACTCTACACCACCGATCCCAACCCCCGCGTCGGCTGCGTCATCGCGCGCGGCGACGAACTGGTGGGCGAAGGCTTCCACATTCGCGCCGGCGGCCCCCACGCCGAAATTCACGCCCTGCGCATGGCGGGCGACAAGGCGCGCGGCGCCACCGCCTACGTCACGCTCGAACCGTGCAGC
>DRPO01000020.1 GCA_011330835.1 Gammaproteobacteria bacterium
AAAGCGGCCATATGTTGTAGAGTAAATTATCCAGATATATCCGTATCATTCTGATATACTGAAGGTTATGAATAACCTCACCCCAGAGGAAAAACCGGACATCAGAGCGGTCTCATCAAGCCCGCCGGACAGGGGCGAGTCCGTATCCTTGATGGAACCCATGAGGATCCCGGAAAACTCTCGCCATCGCCCGGAGCTTGCCGATATCGCCATCGAACTGGCGGCGCGAGCCGCGGGATTTCGGCGAAGCCTCCCGGACGGCGTGCTGACGGCCCTGGCCGATCTGGTGCGGGCAATGAACTGCTACTACAGCAATCTCATCGAAGGCCACGACACGCATCCCGTCGATATCGAACGCGCTCTGGAAAACGATTACAGCGCCAACCCGGACAAGCGCAACCTCCAACTCGAAGCCAAGGCGCACATCGCTGTCCAGCAATGGATTGATAAGGGCGGGCTACGCGGGCGCGCCACTAGCGTGGAGGGCGTCCGCGAGATCCATCAACGGTTTTGCGCGCTCCTGCCGGACGACTTGCTATGGAGCGAAAACCCGGACAGTGGCGAACGAATGCCGATTGTTCCTGGAGCGCCTCGCGAACGCGAGGTCAGGGTTGGCGATCATATTGCTGTCAGCCCCGGCGCTCTGCCACGTTTTCTCCAGCACTTCGAGCGAACCTACCGAGACCTCGGCAAAGCCGAGACAATACTCGCCGCGGCGGCGGCCCACCACCGGCTGCTCTGGATGCATCCATTCCTGGACGGCAACGGACGCGTCGCGCGGTTGATGTCCCACTCGATGCTGCTTGAGGCGCTCGATACAGGCGGCGTCTGGTCCGTCGCCCGAGGCTTCGCAAGGAATGTCCGCTCATACAAACGCCATTTGGCGGAATGCGATCTCCCCCGCCGTAACGACCTCGATGGACGCGGCAACCTCAGCGAAGAAAATCTCGCCTCCTTTACACGATTCTTCCTTGAAACATGCCTCGACCAGGTGAACTTCATGGAAGAGTTGATGCAGCCCGATCAGCTGCGCAAGCGCATCTTGCTCTGGGTGGAGGACGAAATCCGCGCCAGCGCCCTGCCGCGAAAGTCGGGACGCATCCTCGAAGCCATTCTCTACCGGGGAAAGCTCCCGCGTTCCGACATCGCGGAGCTGCTCGACGCCAGTCAACGTCATTCCCGCCGCATCGTTTCCTCCCTTATCGAGCGAGGCGTCATTGTCTCGGAAAGCACGCGCGCACCACTGCGTCTCGCCTTCCCCGCCAGGCTCGCGTCGCGCTGGATGCCAGGACTGTTTCCGGAACGGCGTTGACGTCCGGGTGCTTTCTCCGTCAAGGCTGCAATTTATCTTGCCGCTTTCTATTCATAGTGATAACTTATTATCCTGTGAATACCGAAAGCAACGACATGCCCGCCACCCTTATCCTTGGAATCGGCAATATCCTCTGGGCCGACGAAGGCTTCGGCGTTCGCGCGGTGGAAGAGCTGCACCGCCGCTATCGATTCGAAAGCGCGGTCACGCTGATGGATGGCGGCACACAGGGGCTCTACCTCGTTCACCATATTCAGCAGGCGGATATCCTGGTGGTTTTCGACGCCATCGATTACGGCCTGCCGCCCGGTGAAATGAAGCTGGTCGAGGATGAGGCGGTGCCCCACTTCATGGGCGCGAAGAAAATGAGCCTGCACCAGACGGGCTTTCAGGAGGTGCTCGCGATGGCCCGGATGCTTGGACAGTACCCGAAGCGCCTGTTGCTTGTTGGCGTGCAGCCGGAGCAACTGGAAGATTTCGGCGGCGGCCTGCGCCCGCTGACCCGGAGCCGCATCGCCCCGGCCATTCGCGCGGCGCTGGACTGGCTGGAGGCGCTGGGCGTCAAGGCTCGCAAGCGCGCCACGCCGCTGCCGCCCGAACAGGCGCTGGCCGGCGCGGAGATCCGTCCGGAGGTTTACGAGGGGGAGCGCCCATCCGGCAGCCAGGCCTGTCGAATCGGCGATGAGCGGGTGCTGGCTTCGCCCGCGTACGAGCTGCGACCCCGGCCCTATCCCCTGGACGATGGCGAAATCATACGCTGCGATGTCGATCACCGGGGGAAGTACTGATGTGTATCGGCATCCCCATGCGGGTGGTTCAGACCGGCGCCGGATACGCCATCTGCGAGGGCATGGGGCAACGCCGCCGCG
>DRPO01000021.1 GCA_011330835.1 Gammaproteobacteria bacterium
GGATTCGTGTCGTTCGGTAAAAACGCGCCCGTTTCATTCTCGCCATAATCGAGATCAACCTCGCCCGGGTTGTCGATGACTTTGCCAAACCGGTAGGGAATGAAATAGTGGTCGTTGCCACTGGCCTTGAGCGCGAGTTGGGGAAATTGAACATCGAGAACAGAGTGGCTGGCTCCAAGCCCCTCCATTTTCAAATCCCAACTCAATGCGCCTCCTTCGTTGGCAATGACGACTTTCGCAACGAGCGATGAAGGAAGCGCATTATTGTCCGGATGCGAGAACTCGATAACGGTTTGGTTGTCATTTCGGGAAATAGTCACCGCCTGCCAACCGTTTGCCGCGTTGACAGAAATATTGTTTTCAACATCGTTCCCTGAACGAATATCTCGGAGTTTCGCTTCGAACAGCGGGGGGGTCTGGCCAGAGTCCAGAAAATGAATTCCATCCTTGGAAAAATCCTCGAGCATTATGCCCGTTGCAGTTTTCTTGAGGGCAAATGTCGCGCCCTCGTCATTGCACACCATCAACGTGTTCGCATCCGTCGTATCACATCGCTCATCTCCGGCAACCACCCTGGCGTGGTGTTTACCGCAGGATGGCAAAGTAAGGAGGGGCAATAAAACAATGAGATTGCTAACTTTATTCATCACTACCTTCCTTGCACAAGACTTTGTCTCTTGTTCGTCTTGGTGTGTAAATCAGGATTTACAGTCTAACCCGAACCCCACGGGTATTTGCGTAAAAAACAGTAAACATTGTTTTTTTCATGGGAATTATTGGTAAACAGGGGCTGACCGAGTCATCGATCAAGGTGCAACGGTGAGGGGCACAACGAATGCCCCCCCCTGTAACAAAACGATACAATTACTCATGTCAACTCATTCCCGACTGATTACGATACAAGGCACACGGGCAAGAAACGGGGCAAAATGAATCATGGCCAAGCCATCACTACAGCGATACGCCAAACTGCTGGAGCGCCAGTCTGAAACGCTGGGGCGGAAACACCAGGATCGGCTGGAGGCCATGACCCGGCTCGCGGTGGAGGCGGCGCGGGATTCGGGCTCCCGGCGGGCGTGGTCGTCATGGACCCTGGCGGCGGGCGGGATGGCGGCTGTCGTGCTAACCGTGGCCCTGGTTTTGCTCTCGCCAACGCCACGCCAACCGGAGACGACCCTTGCCTCGGGTAACCGCGATGTGATTCCCGCCTGGGTGGAAGATGACAGCGTACCGGTCTCGCTGCTGGAGAATATCGAATTCTATGTCTGGATCAATCAGTCTTTCGATGCCGATCAACAGGGGTAACCTGCTGTTTCTGTTGACTCTGGTCAGCGCCACGGCGTTGAGCGCCAGTGCGCCGCCCGCGACGTTGCCGCGCGGCTTTCTGGAAAAACTGCCCATGCTGATGGATCTGCCGGACGCGGAATACGAGGCGTTGTTGCGAACGTCCGCGACGCCTTTGCCCGAAAACAAGTCCCCCGACGGCGACAAGCCCAAGGCCGGGCAACCAAAGCGGAGGGGAAGGCCATGAGCATGACTTCGACGCTGACCCGCGCGCTGTTGCTTCTCTTCTGCCTGGTTTCGAGCACCGTCCATGCACGAGATACGAATCATGGATTCGGCGACCTGCCACGGGATCTGCAAACCGTTCTCGGCGAGTACCGCGATGATTGGGGCCGTCTCCCGGAACAGAAACGCCAGTTGCTGCGCGAGATGGGCAACAAATGGTTACAGCTCCCGGACGAGCGCCGCGCCACGGTCTGGCAGCGGTTTCAACTCTGGCGGAAGCTTTCACCCGAGCAACGCGCCCGGATGGAGCAGGCCTATAAACGCTTCAAGGCGATGCCCCTGAAAGAGCGCCAGAAAATGCTGCGGATGCACCGCAAGATGCAGCAAATGGATCCCGCCAGGCGGCAAGAGATGATGGAGCGCTTCAAATCCTTCCAGTCCCGGGGCCGAATGGGCGAGATGCGCGGGATGATGCCGGGCGGTCACGGGGGCAACGGCATGTCGATGCCGGGCATGAAGGGGCGTTGAACGTGCATCGCGTTACCGGGATTGTCCTGGCGATAGGCGCGGTGAGCTTCCCGCTCGCTCCGGCGCAAGCCGAACAATCCGGCTGGCTCAGCGCCGGCCTGACCTACACCCGGGATCTCGCCGCGCAAACCACGCTGATGCGGGGCGCGACGGGAAGCGAGTTACTCTCGCGCGGCGGCTTTGAAACGGGCGCCGGCGTGAACTGGTCGTCGATCGACCAGGATGGCGGCGTCTCCGCGACCGCGCAGGGCGCTTTCGACAAGGGATTCAAAGCGGATACCGATATTGCCGATCTCGGGCTGTCCGGCGCCTGGATGCGGGCGATTTCCGAGCGTTGGCTGTTCCGCGCCGAAGCTTCGACCGCGCTGTATCGAAACGAAGCCTTTCGCGGCAGCGGTTACGACCGGGTTGGGGTTGCCACCACGTTTGGCTATTTCGCCAGCAACGCCAGCGGCCTCGATCTCACACTCGCGCTGTTCGGGGAGAATCACGACCAGGATGCCGACGCCCGCTACCGCAACAATCGCTTCCAGGCTGAAATGATCTACTACCTGCCTCACGACAAGGGAGGCTCCCGGTGGAATATCAGCGCCGCGCTCCAGCGCAACGACGCCTCGGTCAGCCAGTTCCAGTATTCCTCCCTGCTCTTCGGGGCCGCCTGGACCAACTGGACCCTCGGCTCGTTCACCGGTTCGGCCTCGGCGCAATGGCGTCAAGACGATTATGACGGCGGCGGAATGCAGCCCGTCTACATCGACGGCGGCTCGCCACAGGGCAGCCCCATGGGCATGAGGCCGAGCGAACCGCTACAAGACTTCCCGGGCATGACCAGCCCCCAGCAACGCAACGACACGCTGGCATGGCTATCGCTGGGCCTGAGCCGATCCATCAATGCGCGGTGGAGCGCTTCGCTGTCCCTCAACGCGGGCTACTATGAATCGGAACCGATGACCAGCCAACGGTGGTTCTCGGACTACGCGCTGATTCTCGAGCGACGGTTCTATCCCCCTGTGTCGGGATCAGCTCGCGGAAAGCGACAGTGAGATTGAGCGAATTATTAATCGTTGCGCATATTCTCGCAGTCACGACGGCGCTCCCAATAATCCCCTCTCCCCTTTGGGGGAGAGGGTTAGGGGGAAAACCGCATATCGGGATACAGGATGCGAGTACTTTTGCAACTATTGATAATTTTCGGAATGAGGTCGCGGGAAATTGGGAATCCGTCGGCTTCAGGCGAGGCCTTCCAGCGCTTCCAGCGACCAGCGGGGCTTGACGGCGACGCTTGGGGGCGCGAGCGCGCCGGCCTCAAGACGCATCGCGCCGGCGTAGGCGATCATCGCGCCGTTGTCGGTGCAGAATTCGGGTTTCGGGAAATGCAGCGCGGCGTCGAGATCGGCGAGACGTTCCCGCAGGCGGCGGTTGGCGCCAACGCCGCCGGCGACCACCAGCGTTTTCAATCCGGCGCTCTCCAGCGCGCGGCGACATTTTATAAACAAAGTGTCCACCACGGCGTCCTCGAAGGCGCGGGCGATATTGGCCTTGTCCTGGTCGCTGCCGCCGGATTGCTGAAAGGTGTTGAGCGCGAAGGTTTTCAGACCGCTGAAGCTGAAATCCAGCCCCGGACGATCCACCATGGGGCGGGGAAAGCGGTAGGCCGTCGGATCGCCTTGGGTCGCCAGCTCGGCCAACGCGGGGCCGCCGGGGTAGCCGAGCCCGAGCAGCTTGGCGGTCTTGTCGAAGGCTTCACCGACGGCGTCATCCACGCTTTCGCCGAGAATCTGGTACTCGCCAATCGCGCCGACGCGCACAAGCATCGTATGCCCGCCGGACACCAGCAGCGCGACAAACGGGAACGCGGGCGGCGCCTCCTCCAGCATCGGCGCCAGCAGATGCCCCTCCATATGGTGAACAGCGACGGCGGGAACGTTCAGCGCCCAGGCCAGGCTGCGCCCCAGCATGGCGCCC
>DRPO01000022.1 GCA_011330835.1 Gammaproteobacteria bacterium
ATACGCCCGCTGGGTGGATGGCGAAGGCGCGGAAGGCGTGGTGATCCGCGGCGACCGCGCCGGCGTGTTCAAGATCAAGCCCCGCCACACGCTCGATCTGGCCGTGGTCGGCTTTAAGGTCTATTTTCCGGACGGGGGCGGACTCAACTTGCTGGCGGTGCATCTGCCGCAAAAGAAAAAGCAACCGCCCTTTTTGCATGCCCTGCTCGAACTCGACCCCTACCACCTCGAAGAAGACAGCCTGCTGATCGGCGATTTCAACCGCGGCATCCCGTTCGAGGATTCCGAAACCAAAACCTTCGAACACACCCATCTTTTCCAACAACTGTTGCGTCAGGGCTGGATCGACGCCTGGCGCGCCCGCAACCCCGACAAACGCGAATACAGCTGGTTCAGCACTCGGCTGAAAAACGGCTATCGCTATGATCACGCCCTGTTCTCGCCCCGGTTGAACCAACGCGTCGAAAACGTGCATTACGATCACGGCGTGCGGGAAGCGGGGCTGTCCGATCATTCCCTGCTGAAAGTGGAAATTGGGGAATAGACTTCTCGCGATCAAGAATACCCCATTCATGGCGCGCGTCTTTTCGCCGACAGCTGCGTTGCAAAAACTTGACGTAGCCCCACTATGCCTGCGTTTTTGCGCCTTGCTATCAACGAAAATCCACGCACCCTTAACGGAGGAGCCGAGCGTCGGATCAACGCATTCAAGTCGAGTAAAATCACCGAACTCCGTTGGCGGCGGGAAGCCGGCGTCATTTCGATCGCCTGTTGGCGAAAGGGGCCGAGGGCCGCGACGCCACTTTGTCGCGCAGGTACACGGGCAAGGCCTGCTCCGCCTCGCTGATGCCGCCGCCTTCGTACAGGGCCGCTCCAAGCCGGGCAATCGCCGCCGCGTCCGGCAATAACTGGTCGAGCAGCGCGATTTCTCCGCTTCCGACGCGGGTTCGCAACGCCTCCCCGTAAGCCCTCCAGCCGGTTCCCGCGCCAACGACGCTGCCGCGGTCCCTCTCGGGAACGGGCGCCTGATCCGGCGGGCAAATCATTTCCGGCGTTTCGACCACCGCCAGGCCCGCCTTGTTCCGGCGGTAGACGCCCCAGTACACCTCGCTCATGCGCGCATCGATCGCCGCCAATACCCTTTCCGCTCCGGACTCGTCCAGCGCGCGCTGGGCCAGCCCCGCCAGCGTCGAAACCGGGATCACCGGCAGATCCGCGCCAAAAGCAATGCCCTGCGCCGCCGCCGTGGCGATCCGTACACCAGTAAACGACCCCGGCCCCCGCCCGAACGCCAGCGCGTCGAAATCCCGCAACGCCAGCCCCGTTTCCGCAAGCAACGACTCCAGCATCGGCAACAACTTTTCCGTATGCGCACGGGGCGCGACCTCATAGCGGGCGAAAATTTCGCCATCGAGATTCAGGGCCGCCGAACAGGCTTCGGTCGCGGCTTCCAGGGCAATCAATTTCATCGTCGGGATCCGCTAGTCGACCTCTGGAATGCTCTTGATGTACTCCGTCAGGGCCTGGTTGTCCTCATCCGTCAAGTGACTCAGCGAGCCCTTGATCACTTCGTCCATCCAGCCCTTGACCCGGCTGCCGTCCGGTCGTCTGCCGGTGCGGAAAAACGCGCTCAGCTCTTCCTCCGTCCATTTGCCGATGCCATGTCGGCGCGAGGACGAGATATTGGGCACGGGTTCGCCCAGCACGCCCTGTCTGGAGCCCGAGTAACGCACCGATCGACTGAGCGCGCCCACGTGGTTGCGCCGCGTATGGCACTCCTCGCAATGCCCCACCGCCTCGGCGAGGTAGCGGCCCCGGTTCCAGCGGGCGTTTTTCAGCGGATCGGGCATCAGGACGCCGGGGCGGAAATAGAGCTTCTTCCAGAATCGCAACCCCTCCCGCCAAACAAACCAGGCGGTGTCGTTGAGCTGCTCGTAATGCTCCACCGCCGGCACGGAGCGCAGATAGGCGAAAATGGCCGCCAGATCCTCATCGGTCATGCCGGTAAACGCCGTGTAGGGAAAAGCCGGAAAGTAGTGCGTGCCCTGCGGACTGACGCCAAAGCGCATGGCGCGGATAAAATCCTCGAGACGCCAGTTGCCAATGCCGCTGGCCTTGTCGGGGGTGATGTTGGGCGTGTAGAAATCGCCCCAGGGAGTAGGCAACTTGCGCCCGCCGGCGAGGTAGGGCCCCGGCTGTTCCGGGTCGGTATGGCAGTAACCGCAACCGGCGATCGTCACTAGGTATTCGCCGCGGCGGGTCAGCACATCGGCGGACGGCAACGCATCGCGATCGATCTCGACCCGGGGCGCCTTGTCGGAAACGTAGAGCACCGCGATGGTCAGCGCCATCAGCAGCAGAAATACCAATACCCAGTTCTGGAATCGCACGTTATTTTATTCAGGTCCGTACAGATGCGAGTATACCTCTCGCGACCAGGAATACCCCTTTCAGGGCGCGTAGGTTTTCGTCGAGAGCAAGGCGTAAAAACGCAGGCATAGTGGCGCTACGTCAAGTTTTTACAACGCAGCCATCGGCGAAAAGATGCGCGCCCTGAAAGGGGTATTCCTGGTCGCGAGAGGTATAGACCACCAGAATAACAGGGTTGACGGATCCGTGACTACGGCGATGCGTTACAATAACGCTTCCCGCGACCTGGAATACTCCATTCATGCCGGAACCTCGTTGCCCGAGAACTTTCGGCGTGATCAGGCTTACGGGTCTGGATCCCGGCGTTCGCCGGGATGACGCCCATGATGATGGCTCCCGGTGGAGATGTCCTGGCCATTTGGGGGCAACCATGCCGGCGCCTGGGGAAGCGTCAGATTCCCCGCCGCAAACTGCCCCACGATATTCAAAGGAGGCGGCAACCGAATTCCTGGTCGCAAGAGGTATACTGATGCGACGCCCTTCCGGTCAACAACTGTGAAAAGCCCCGAATTGCTGGCCCCCGCCGGCACCCTGAAAAGCCTGGAATATGCTCTCGCCTATGGCGCCGACGCGGTTTACGCCGGCCAGCCGCGCTATAGCCTGCGGGTGCGCAACAACGATTTTCACGGCGACACGCTCGCTCTCGGCATCGAACGCGCTCATGCGCTGGGGAAGCGGTTCTTCCTCACCGTCAACACCATGCCGCACAACAGCAAGCTGCGAACCTTCATCGACGACCTCGACCCCGTCGTCGCTCTGGGCCCGGACGCGCTGATCATGGCCGACCCCGGCCTGATCATGCTGGCGCGGGAACACTGGCCGGACACGCCCATCCACCTGTCGGTGCAGGCCAACACCGTCAACCACGCCGCGGTTCGCTTCTGGCGCAACGCCGGCGTCGAACGCATCATCCTGTCGCGCGAACTGTCGCTCGAAGAAATCGCCGAAATCCGCCAGGAATGCCCGGACGTGGAGCTGGAAGTCTTTGTCCACGGCGCGCTGTGCATCGCCTACTCGGGCCGCTGCCTGCTGTCCGGCTACTTCAATCACCGCGACCCCAACCAGGGAACCTGCACCAACGCCTGCCGCTGGGAATACACCCCCGTCAAGGCCGCCACGAACGCCGAAGGCGATATCCTCCCCGCCGACGCGCTCAACAACCCCGGCGCGGACAGCGGCGATCGCCATCCACTGGCCGACCAGGTCTATCTGCTGGAAGAAAAAAACCGCCCCGGCGAACTGATGCCCATCATGGAAGACGAACACGGCACCTACATCATGAACTCGCGCGACCTCCGCGCCGTGGAGCACATCCACCGCCTGGTCGAAATCGGCGTCGACTGCGTCAAGATCGAAGGCCGCACCAAATCCCACTACTACGTCGCCCGCACCGCGCAGACCTACCGGCAAGCCATCGACGACGCCGTCGCCGGCCGCCCGTTCAACCCCGAGTTGATCGGCGTACTCGAAAACCTCGCCCATCGCGGCTACACCGACGGCTTCTACCAGCGCCACCACAGTCACGAACGGCAAAACTACCTGCAAGGCGCCTCCCAGTCCCATCGACAGCAATTCGTCGGCGAAATCAGCGCCATCGACCCCGCCTCCGGCATGGCCAGCGTCGAGGTCAAGAACCGTTTTGAAAAGGGAGATCGGCTGGAACTGGTCAGCCCGTCGGGCAACCGCGACTTCACGCTGGAACATCTCGAAGACGCCAGGGGCAAGGCCATCGACATCGCCCCTGGCAGCGGTCACCACGTCAGAATTCCGCTGGAAGCGGATGGCGACTCTCGTTTCATGATGCTGGCGCGTTATTTGTAATTTCCGCCATTTCGCTCAGGGGGCGAAATCCGGGTTAACCCGGATTTCTCCCAGGATCGCGGAATTCTCGCACAGGGATTTGATTTCTCAGTGGATTTTCTGACTGAGCGGAAGACTGGTTGTCTTTCCGAAGGAAGAAAATACGCTGTGGATTCAAAGACCGGGCGAGAATCCGCGCATCCTGTGAGTAATCCGGGTTAAGACTGCGTATCCGGATCCTGCGGCCAGTCGTCGGCGATGATGGTTTCCCGGTAGCCGTGCCAGGTGGCGTGGCCGATGATCGGCAGAATCACCATGAGCCCGAGATAGAACGTCATGAAGCCGAACAGCATGCCGATGACGATGGCCATCGCCCAGACGAACATGGCCGGCTTGTTGCGCAGGACGGCGTTGAAGCTGGTCAGCATGGCGGTGACGGCGTCGACGTCGCGATCCATGATCATGGGAATGGCGAACACGGTCGAGCAGAAGATCACCAGCGCGAACAAACTGCCCACGGCGCTACCCACCAGCAGAAAGAGGATAAGCGAGCCCAGGGAGCCATCGGTGGTGGCCGGCACGAAGATGTGAACCATCGAGGCGGCGCGCGCCCAGACGAGAAAGACGATGAGCAGGGCGAAGGCCAGGATCATCTGGTTGCCGAGCCGTTTGCGGCCCTGACGGATACATTGAAAAAACCGGACCCGACCGGCCTTCTCCAGTTGGCAACTGATCGAGTACAGCCCCATCGCCAGCGCCGGCCCGATGAAGATGAACCCCGCCATCATGACGATGACCATGGTGAAACTGCCCACCTTGTAGGCCAGCGCGCTGATCAGGATGCTGAACAGCATCATCACGAACCCGTAGGTCAGGCTGTGAACCGGCGCCCGCTTGAAATCCTCCCATCCCTTGCGCAACCAACGCATCGGCGCCAGCGCATCCAGCTTTCGACAGGGCGAAACAAAGGGCTTTGCATCTTCTTCGACCTTATTCTTCTCAATCTTTTCAGATATGGATTGTGTTTCCATGGTTCCCCCTCTATCAGAACAGCTCGACCACATACTAGCAAAGCTACTCACCCATTTGAACAGTCTTTAATATCCGATACTTAGCTCAATACACTATTTTTATCTGAACAATATCTATTGTTCGCCTACTCTGGACCATGGCAATAAAGATTTCTCCTTGCCAGAAAACCTACCGACCACAAAGTAAACCTGGTAAGGGGTAAACCTGGTAAAG
>DRPO01000023.1 GCA_011330835.1 Gammaproteobacteria bacterium
AGCCGCGTACCGCTGCGCCTGCCCTGCCAGCGCCGCGACCTGGGCCGCCGCCTGTTCCCCGACCGAGAGCAAAAATGGACCGCCGCGCTGGATCGCGCCCGCGAGATGCGCGACAAGGGTCGGAGCGTACTGATCGCGGTCGAATCGGTCGCCGAATCGCGCCAGCTCTCGCTACGCTTCACCGCCGCCGAAATCCCCCATGTCGTGCTCAACGCCCGCCAGGACGCCGAAGAAGCCGCCATCATCGCCCGGGCCGGCGAGCCGGGAGCCGTCACCATCGCCACCAACATGGCCGGACGCGGAACCGATATCAAACTCGCGCCCGAAACCCGGCGCGCCGGCGGCCTGCACGTCATCCTCACCCACCTCAACAACTCCGCCCGCATCGACCGTCAGGCGCGCGGCCGCTGCGCCCGCAACGGGCAACCCGGCAGCATCGAATCGATCCACAGCCTGCAAGACCGGCTGATCCAGGCCTACACGCCCGACTGGATCGTCCTCCTGCTGCGTCGGCATGCGAAAAACCGCCCTCTTCCCAACTGGCTCGCCACCCTGATCCTGGCCTTCCCTCAACGGCTCGAACAATGGCGCGCCCGACGGATGCGCCAACACATGAAGCGACACGAGGAGACCCTGCGGGATCTGATGGCGATAGGCGGGAACAAGTCGCTGCAGGTGTGAGGTCTTTGCCGACAAGGATGCCGGCGCTCCCAAACCGGCCTTGATTTGGGCTTTTCTTCGAATCTGACAGCCTCCTGGGGATCCCTCACCGCGGCTTTAGTAGTCGAACCCCGGGAATCCAGCGAAAATCATCCTCATTGGATGTGACAACAGGATGCCCATGGCAAATTGCCGTGGCGGCAATCTGTAGATCATGCACATTCAAGCGTTGTCGACTCTTGTTGTTCAGGGCTTGCGCATACAATTCCGAATAGGTGCGCGCCACCTCACTGTCAAAATCCAGCACTGGCGCACTGCCAAGAATATTTTCCACAAAAGCCCGGCGGCGAACGCGCACATCAATCGTTTTCGCCATATGCACCCCAGCCAGCAATTCAGCCATGGTGATGGCCGCCAGGAATACAGGCTCCCCCTGAAGAGGCTTCAACGCCTCCAGTTGCAGTCGACCATTCTCTGCATCAATGAAAACATTGGTGTCGACAACTACTCCCATGGCGATGGGGGAATACTCGCGGAATCATGCGCCAATTCAAGATCCGCCGCATAGTCCTGGCGTTCATCGTCCGCAAGCGGCGAGCGTTGCAACACATCCAGCAATCCGCCCAGAGTCAAGCCAGGCTGAACGACCGGACTTAGTTTTGCCACGGTTTGCGATCCCCGTGTAATGGAAACCTGAGTGGATGATATTCGCACGTGGTCGATGACGGTGGCGAGATTTCGGGCCAGTTCGGTGACCGTAATGGTTTCGACAGGACGGGGCATGGCTGAATTGCCGAGAAAAGAAGCTCTTTTAGAATACATAGAATATGTATTGTATGTAAAGTTCTGATCAGGCAAGCCAGGTTGGCTCCCTCCGGGCGGGAGGCGGGACGGGCGAAAGGGGGAGGAAGAGCGCCTGACGGCTCGTCGGGCTGCGCCCGACATCGCCTTGGGGTTGGAGTTTCAGAAGCCTGTGCCTGGTCTTGCGCGCTTGCCCTGTCAGGCAAACATGTCAACCAGACCCACTGTCGTCGCCCGACCCGCCGGGGCTCTGGCGCCAGCGGCGTCCACACGGGC
>DRPO01000024.1 GCA_011330835.1 Gammaproteobacteria bacterium
CACCACCGGGAGCAGCCCCAGCGCCGCGAGGCCGCCGGCCACGCCGACCATGTTCTGCTCCGCGATCCCGAGCTGCAGGAAGCGCTCCGGGTGGGCGCGGCGGAAGTGGTGGGGGGCCTCCCTGCCCGAGGGTTGTCCGCCAACCATTCGAAGCGTGCGATGAGGCTGCGGATGTAGTCGTCGGCCTGTTCTATCCCCCACTGTTCAAGGCTGTAGCGCCAGATTTCTTCCAGTTCGTCATAGACGCTCTGGTGGATGCGGTAGTTCACCGCTGTTTGTGGTGGAGCGCGGCGAGGAAGTCGTCGGCGTCGAGGGGGGCGAGCGTAGGACTCTTTTCGGCGGCCTCAAGCCGGGCGCGGAGTTGCTGGCGCTTGATTTCGTCGTCTTCGAGTCTGCGCAGGCCGGCGCGGATGACTTCACTGACGGACTGGTAGCGGCCTTGTTTGAGCTGCTCGGTGACGAACTGGTCGAAGTATTCCCCGAGGATGACCGAAGTGTTGCGTGGCATGGCGATGCTTCCATCGTGGCCGAGGGTGTATTAGATACTAATACAGATCAGAGCCTGATTCGAGGGGGGGGAAAGCGTAAGGTTTGGGGAAGGTGTGATGCACCGGTATTTCCACACGGCGTTGGATACTATACTTCTCGCGCTCAAGAATACCCCATTCATGGCGCGCATCTTTTCGCCGATAGCTGCGTTGTAAAAACTTGACGTAGCGCCACTATGCCTGCGTTTTTACGCCTTGCTCTCGACGAAAATCTACACGCCCTGAATGGGGTATTCTTGAGCGCGAGAAGTATAGCCCGGCTTTCCGATAGGGTTATCCACTGAAAGCGGGCTGTGTCGAGTACATTTCGAAAACAGGGGTGATGGATTGCATTTCATAACCAGCAATAGCCTGGAGCGGCTGTTCGCCGATCTCGCCGCCATTCTTGAGTCGGAAATCCCGGATCCGTTCACGCCGGCGCTGGTCGTCGCGCCCAATCCGGCGACGGCGCGCTGGTTGACGCATAGGCTGGCGGCCCGCCAGGGCATCGCCGCGAATCTCGACATGCCGTTGCCGGCGTCTTTTTTCTGGCGGGTGCTGCGGGTGTGGTTGCCGGAGGCGGAGGCGTCGCCGTTCGATCCGGAGTCGCTGGCGTGGCGGGTTCTGGCGGTGTTGCCGGAGTGGATCGATGCGCCGGAGTTCGCGGAGTTGAAGCGTTATCTGGCCGATGACGATGGGCGGGGGATGAAGCGCTTCCAGTTGGCGCGGCGGATTGCGGAGTCGTTCGATCAGTATCTGGTCTATCGCTCGGAGGCGGTGCTGGACTGGGAGCGGGGCGGCGGCGAGGGCTGGCAGCCGCGTTTGTGGCGGGCGCTGGCGGAGGGGCGCGGGGATCATCGCGCGCGGTTGATGCGGCGCTTGCTGGAGGCGATGGGGCAGCCGCCGGCGGACGGAGCGGCGTTGCCGGAGCGGATTGTCTTTTTCGGCGTCAATGCGCTGGCGCCGGTGTATCTGGAGATTTTGCGCAAGCTGGCGGCGCATCGCGACGCGGTGCTGTTCCATCTGAACCCGTGTCGCGAGTATTGGGCGGATATCCGCAGCGAGCGCGGTCTGGCGCATCATGACGATCCGCAGTCGGCGTTTCTGGAGGTGGGCAATCCGCTGCTGGCGTCGATGGGGCATGTGGGGCAGGTGTTTCTGGATCAGTTGCTGAGTCTGGGCGGCGATCCGGTGGAGGACTTCGTCGAGCCGTCGGGGGATGGGGCGTTGCCGGCGATCCAGCGCGATATTCTGGATTTGCGCGACGGTGGCGGAGAGCCCGCGCCGATGCCGGAGGAGGGGTGGTTATCCATTCAGTTTCATGGCGCGCATACGCCGTTTCGCGAGGTGCAGATCCTGCACGACAATCTGCTGCGCTGTCTCGACGAGATCGACGGGCTTCGGCCCCGGGATATTTTGGTGATGGCGCCGGACATGGCGGCCTACGCGCCGTTCGTGGAGGCGGTGTTCGGGACGGCGGAGCGGGAGCGGTGGATGCCGTACAGCATTGGCGATCGCGGCGCTGGCGCGGAGGATCCGCTGGGCGACGCGATGCGCTGGTTGCTGGATTTGCCGGCCAGCCGGATAACAGCCAGCGAGGTGTTGAAACTGCTGGAGGCGGAAGCGGTTCGACATCGGCTGGGGCTGGACGCCGAGGCGGTCGAGCGCATCCGCCAGTGGGTGGCCGAGTCGGGCGTTCGCTGGGCCATCGACGGGGCGCATCGCGAGGCGCTGGATTTGCCCGGCGATGACGGTTTGCACAGTTGGCGGTTCGGGTTGCGGCGGCTGTTTCTCGGTTTCGCCACGCCGGCGGATGACGACGAGACAAGCTATGGCGACAGCGTGATCCCCTATCTCGATATCGAGGGAGCCGAGCTGACCTGGGCCGGGGCCTTGCAGACGCTGATCGATCGCCTGGACTATTGGCGCAAGGCGCTGGCCGCCGATTGCCCGCCGGCGGAATGGCAGCCGCGCATCAGCCGCCTGTTCGGCGATTTTTTCGACGCCCGGGATGAGAACGACCGCGCCTTGCTGCAGATGGCGACGGCGCGGCTGGACGACGTGATCGCGCAGGCCGAATCGGCGGGCTTTACGGACGATCTGCCGCTGGCGGCGGTAAGCGAACTGCTCGGCGAGGCGCTGGATGAATCCACACCGGCGCGCGGTTTTCTCGATGGCGGCGTCACCTTCAGCAATCTGTTGCCGATGCGCGCGCTGCCGTTCCGCGCAATCGCCCTGCTGGGCATGAACGACGCCGATTTCCCGCGCCAGAGCCGCGCGCCTTCCTTCGATCTGATCGCCCAACAACCGCGCCGGGGCGACCGCGACCGCCGCCGCGACGACC
>DRPO01000025.1 GCA_011330835.1 Gammaproteobacteria bacterium
AAAGGGTAAACCTGGTAAAGATTGCCGCATCAACAGGGAGTTGAGAGACTTTTTTCACAAGGGAGCGAGGTTTTGGGTTAGAATAATTCATGACAACCGCTATCAGGGATTGACAGCGACATCGCCATTTTTCAACGTGTCGATATGCCCAACTCCCTGACCGAGCGCTCCCCCACAGAAACAGACAACCCCGCCCCCAGCGCATGGGCGCTGGCGCTGGCCCTTTTGCTTGGCGGCTGCGGCGGTGGCGGCGCCAAAGTCGTCGAGCCCCCCGCCAGCCAGGCCGACAGCTACAGCCTCTACACCACCGACGCGTCGCTGGAGATTGCCGCCGAGGCGGGCGTCCTGGCCAATGACAATGACGGCGACCCCAGCGGTCTCACCGCCGTTCTGGTGACGCCGCCCGCGCACGCGAGCGAAGATTTCGAGCTGACCGAAGACGGCGGCTTTCGCTACGTCCCCAACAGCCCCGACGTGCGCAAAGACCAGTTCACCTATCGAGCAGTGAATGATTCCGGAGAAAGCCCGGAAACCACGGTGACGCTCACCATCATCCCCAACCAGCGCCCCATCGCCGTCACCGATGACTACCTGATTCCGCTGCCCGTCGCGCCGCTGGAAGTCACGGCGGAGAACGGCCTGCTGAGCAACGATACGGATGCCGACGGCGACCCGCTCACCCTGCGGCTGGTCACGCCGCCCGAACACCACATCGGCGCTTTCGAACTCGCGCCGGACGGGAGTTTTCGCTATGACTTCGCGGGCGGCGACGCCGCCACCGACCAGTTCACCTACAGCGTTTCCGACGGCAAGGCGGAGAGCGAACCGGTCACCGTCACCCTCCGCATCAACACCCCGCCGGTCGCCAACAGCGATTGTCAGCTTCGGGAAAAATCCAACCAACCCATCACCGGCCAGCTCTCATCCCTGACCAGCGACGCGGAGAACCAGAAACTGACCTACGCCAATGTCACCGCCGAAACCGCAACCAACCTCGGCACCCTGTCCATCGACGCGACCACCGGGGCGTTCAGCTATACCCCCCCGGCGACCGGCGAACAGGGCTACCGGGACGAATTCATCTATCAGGTCGACGACGGCTTCGGCGGCGTCAGCCAGGGCCGGCTGCAACTCATAGTCGGCAAGAGGCGCATCATGCCGCTGGGCGACTCCATTACCTGGGGCGTCACCTCGGTCGAGCAGGATCCGGACACCGGCGAGCTGCGGCAAGACCCGCCTCCCGACGAGGCTATTGGCTACCGCAAGCGGCTGTACGAACTACTGACGCGGGAACAATACCCCATCGACCTGGTCGGCGCGGAACGCAACGGCGAGGCCGCCGGCCTGGCGGACCCCGACCATCAAGGCATCCCAGGCATCAAATCGGATGCCGTTGCCAGGAGCATTTACACCTGGCTCGACCAGACCCCGGCCGACATCGTGCTGCTGCACATCGGCACCAATGACCAGAGCGAAGACATCAGCGGAGTCAACGCCATTCTCACGGCCATCGACCGATGGGCCACGCATCACGACACCCCCATCAAGGTCTTGCTGGCAAAGATCATCGATGCCCGCCCCTACGGCCACAATAAGGTCATCCAACTCTTCAACACCCGCCTCGAAAATCTGGTCGCCCCCGACTGGCCGGAAGTCATCCTCGTCGACCAGTTCCACGCCCTGAGCTACCCCGAGGACATGACCAGCAACGACGTCACCGGCCTGCATCCAGCGCAATCCGGCTATGACAAGATGGCCGACAAATGGTTTGAAACACTGGAAAAAGAAAAACTGATCTTCACCTGCCAGTCGGCTCCGCCTGAAGCTGGCGCGAACGGCAATGCCGCATCTCCTTCAATAGTCGCCGCGGGTTGGCGCTGAGGAGCAGAATTCCTCCCGGACTGTCATCTTCCTGACAGTCGATCAGACTATCTCCCGATAGAGTAGGCGTAACCGAGACGAACAACGGAGAACATCGAGATGCCTGAAAAAAGACTGCAACACGCCTACGAGAAACTGCTCGAAACC
>DRPO01000026.1 GCA_011330835.1 Gammaproteobacteria bacterium
TACCTTTGAGGATTCTGTTCGATACCAACGTCATTCTTGACGTACTGCTGGACAGAAAGGAGTTTGTCGAACATTCAGCCCGAATCATGGGGATGGTCGAGCGAAAGGCGATCGATGGCTATCTGACGGCAACGACAATAACCACGCTCGATTACCTCATATCGAAAACAAAAAACAGAAAACAGGCCAGATCGGAAATCAGGAAATTGCTGACCCTGTTCAATATTGCCGAGGTGAATTCCAAGGTCGTGGACCTATCCGCCAATTCCGACTTTGAAGATTTCGAAGACGCCATCCAATATTATTCGGCGGAATGCTGTGGAGCGAAGGGACTGGTAACGAGGAACGCGAAAGATTACAAAAACGCCACGCTCCCCATATTCACCCCCGAGGAACTGGCCAGAATAGTCACCATGAATCAGCCGGGCAATGCGTAAGGGCTTCGCCCCCCCCCGCTGGGCTAAGGAGCCTGCGACGCGCCCAACATAGCAGGATCGTCTGCTGGCATTCTCGCTTGTTCCCCCTCCTTGGCAAAGGCTATGATCCAGCTTCCCGACACGAATCATGCACCGCCCATGCCTGAAATACCCACCCACGACCCGAGATACCAGCAGCTCAGGCAATGGCTGCGCGGGCTGCCGGGATTCGACCAGGCCCGGTTGACCACCGCCTCCGCCGACGCCAGCTTTCGCCGCTACTTCCGCGCCACGACCGAAGCGGGCTCATGGATCATCATGGACGCGCCGCCGGACAAGGAGGACATCCAGCCCTTCATGGACGTGACCCGCTGGCTGGGCGAGCGCGGCGTCAACGTCCCGCGCATCCATCACAGCGACCAGGGCCTGGGTTTCCTGCTGCTGGACGACTTCGGCGACCGCGCCTATCTCGACGCGCTCAACGAGCACACCGCCGATACGCTCTACGGCGCGGCGCTGGCCGAACTTCACCGGATCCAGTCCACGCCGGCGGAACCGCTGCCCCCCTATGACGAACCGCTTTTGCGCAACGAACTCGCCCTGTTCACCGACTGGCTATTGGGCGAACATCTCGGCCAGGATCCGAAACCTGCGCGACAACGATTGGCCCCCGTTTTCCAGGCTCTCGTCGACAACGCGCTGGCCCAACCCCAGACCTTCGTCCACCGCGACTATCATTCCCGAAACCTGATGGTCGTCGGCGACCGCCCCGGCGTCATCGACTATCAGGACGCGGTGCGCGGCCCCCTCACCTACGATCTGGTTTCCCTGCTGCGCGACTGCTACATCCGCTGGCCCGAATCGCGGGTGCGACACTGGGCGCTGGACTTCAGGAACAACCTCGCCAGCGCGTACCGGCCCGAAACGATTTCAGACGAACAATTCCTGCGCTGGTTCGACCTGATGGGCATTCAGCGCCACCTCAAGGCCGCCGGCATTTTCTGTCGCCTCAATCACCGCGACGGCAAACCGGGCTACCTCGCCGACATCCCGAGAACCCTCGGCTACGTCCGCGACATCGCCCCGCGCTACCCGGAAACCCGGCCCCTGGCCGCGCTGCTCGACCAGCTTCCCCCGCAACTGCTGTCGCGCTCCGCCGCATGAGGCGCGCGATGATCCTCGCCGCCGGTCGCGGAGAGCGCATGCGCCCCCTGACCGACGCCACCCCCAAGCCCCTGCTCAGGGCCGGCGGCAAGGCGCTGATCGAATATCCACTGGAAAAACTCTCATCGGCTGGCTACACGGATATCGTCATCAACATCCACCACCTCGGCGAACAGATCAGGGAATTTCTCGGCTCCGGCCAACGTTACGGGGTCACGCTGCATTATTGCGATGAACAGCCCGAAGCCCTGGAAACCGGCGGCGGCATCTTCAACGCCCTGCCCTGGCTGGGAAAAGACGCATTCTGCGTCGTCAACGCCGATATCCATTGCGACCACGACCTTGCCCCGCCGGCGCTGACGCGGGAAACGCTCGCCCACCTCGTGCTGGTACCCAATCCCGCGCATAATCCCGAGGGCGATTTTGCCCTGCGAGACGGCAAGATCGCCACCGACGGCGGGCCACAATGGACCTTCAGCGGCATCGGCTGGTACCGCCCGGAATTGTTCAATGGCTGCCAACCCGGCAAATTCCCGCTGGCGCCGTTATTGCGGCGGGCTGCCGAAAAGGGACAGGTATCCGGCGAGATCCACCACGGACTCTGGTTCGATATCGGCGCGCCGGAGCGCCTGCGGCAACTGAACGAAAAACTGCGGCACTGACATGGGACAGGAAATCAGCACAACCCGTTTCGGGAAAAAGGACTTCGACAATTTCCGCGACGCGCTGGAGGATGAAACCCGGGCGCTCGAAAGATTGCCGCCCGAAGCCCTGGAAGGCCTGACCCAACTCAATATCGACCCCGCGGAACGCTGGGAATATCTCGGCATCATCGAAACCTGCCCGCACATCGCGCGGATACCGGGCCACCCGCCCGCCGAACACGATATCGCCGTTTACCACAGCATCGCGCGCGTCAAGATCCCGGACCAAGTCAGCTTCAGCTTCGAGGACAGCCATAGCGACCTCGTCTTTCACAAGGCCATGGAGAAATTCAATTTTCGCGATGTCGAGCCCGGAGAAATACTGGCCGAATGCCGGGAAAATCACGACCCGAAAATCGTCGCCACCCGCGAAGATGGCGAAGACGTCACCCGGGAATATTTTCAGTGCCGGGATAACAAGCTGCTCATCCGCAAGCCCGTAATGCTCTCCATGCTCACGAGAGACGAGCGCGTCATCCGGCAGGATTGCCTGTGTTACCTGATGGAGCGACTGGAACATTGATCACTCAGGGTTGGATAAAGATCGCGGTCAGCGCATCGATCGCCATGTTCGTCGCGTCCCTTGTTGCGATACCCTGGCTGATCATTCGCATGCCCGAGGACTACTTTCAGGGCCGCAAACGCCATTTGAGCAAAACCCGGAATTACCACCCCGTCATCTACCTGGCGATCAGGATCGTAAAAAACCTCGTCGGAGCGGTTTTTCTGGTCATGGGAATCGCCATGCTGGTGCTTCCGGGCCAGGGCATCCTGACCATCCTGATCGGATTATCCATGATGGATTTTCCCGGAAAATACCGACTGGAGCGTTATATCGTGAGTCGCAAGCCGGTCAGAAAAGCCATCCAGTGGATCAGAAAGAAAGCCCACAAGGCGCCGCTTTTGTTCGATGACTGACAGAACCATGACAATCTGTCGCGGCGCGGAGGCCAGCCCAACAAGGCGCGCCCGGGTTGGCGCATTTTCGGCCATGAGCGCCCTACTCTGGTCAATGGCCCTGGCTTGGGTCGCGCTGACCACGGGCTGCGGCCATGGCGTCAAGCCGGACACTTCCGCCACGGAAAACACTCTTGAGCGAACGGTTCGCAAAGCCCTGCTCGACGACTACCAGCGGTGGCGAGGAACGCCTCACGCGTTCGGCGGGACAAGCCGCTCGGGAATCGACTGCTCCGCCTACGCGCAACGCGTCTATCGCGATCTGTTCGGCATCAACCTGCCCCGCACGACGGCAAAACAGCGGCGAACCGGCTCATCGATCTCCGTCAGGTCGCTCCGGGCCGGCGACCTGCTGTTTTTCAATACCGGGTTCCGATCGCGCCATGTCGGCATCTATCTGGGCGACGGCAGTTTCATCCACGTCTCCTCGAAACTGGGGGTCACGCGCTCCTCGCTGGAAAATGAATACTGGCGCAAACATTTCCAGACCGCGCGCCGCGTATTACGCTATCGTTGAGAAATGCCTCCTGCGCCTCGGAACACTTGTCCTCCTCCACAACATATGACGGAAACTCCGCCGCATAACCCCCCCTTGCCCCACCTGCTGGTCACCGCGGCCTCGGACGACTACTTCTGGGGCGTCCTGTTACTGGCGGGCTCCCTGCGCATGCACGGCTGCGACCTGCCCCTGCTCTTGTTGTCGCTGCACATATCCACGCCCCATATCGAGATACTGCGGCGCTTTCACAACCTCATCATCGTCGACGCCGACACACAACAAATCCTGGCCGATTCACTCGACGCCCATCCCGATCTCACTCCCCCCCGCCAGACTGCTCCGCCGCCCCGAAACAACAGCCCCCTGTTCAAGCCCATGGCCATGATGCTGGCGTTCGAGCTGGCCGAGACCGTCACCTGGGTGGACGCCGACTGCATGGCCTGGGGCAACATCACCCCGCTACTGATGGAGGAATTTCAAGGGATACGCATCCGCGAGCGCGGCGCAACGGAAAACAGGGAGGTCTTCATCGGACGGTATGCCGCCGATGACATTCCGGGAGAGATCCCGCGGGCAACGCTTTCCACCTGGAAGAGCGACGTCAACTCACTTCAGACGCCCCGACTGGACAGACAAGTGGTGACCAACTGCTTCAGCCTGCAACGAGAAAACAAACACCTGCTCGAAGCCTGGGCGGATCTGATGCGGCGGGTCGGCGTCACCCAGTCCGACGGCGTCGTTCACAACGCCAACCCCGCCTATTTCATGACCGATGAAAGCACGCTGACCGCGCTGCTCGCCTTCGACCCCGGCGCGCCCAACCTCTCTTCCTACAATCTGGAAGATCCACGCGGCCCCCACCTGATCCATTTTGGGCGCCATCCCAAACCCTGGAAAGCATGGCAATACCGCCATTTCAGGGGCAGCTATTCAAAAACACAGGCCGTGATCCGCTGGCTGCGCGACAATCAGATCGCCCCGGATCACGCGCCCTGGCCCCTCAACCCCAGGCTAAAACCCATCCACCTGCTGCAAGCCGGCTCTCACGAGGCGGCCCGCTGGTTGAAACGCTCCCTGGCGCGGTCGTGAAGAAGAGCGCAAGCCTCCCAACGGGTGAACTGCTGTCGATTGAGGCCTTGCGGGGGCTCGCGGCGCTCTGCATCGTCTACTACCATGCGATGCTCTACGCCGAAACCTATTTCCCGCGATACGGCCTCCAACCCGTCGTCACCAACAAAGCGCAATGGCATGAATGGCTGGGCGCCACGCCCGTCGACCTGTTCTTCCTCATCAGCGGCTTTGTGCTCTACCGCCTGACGACGACGCAAACCATCTCGCCAGCGCGATTTTGTTACCTGAGGACAAGCCGGATCTTCGGCCTCTACTGGTTACTCAGCCTGATTTTTCTGTTCACCTTCGGGCTGACCGGCGATCACCACTACAGTCGCGAATACCTCCTCAAATCGCTTCTGCTCATCCCGGCCCTGAACGACCAGGGAGCGCCAACGCCCCTGATCTTCGTGGCGTGGACACTGACCTATGAAATCCTGTTTTACCTGACGCTCACCCTGGCGCTGGCGCTCAAAAACACCATTCCAGTCTTCCTCACCGCCTCGGTTGTGATCAGCGCCCTGTATGCGGCGGCCCAGGCCAGCCCCGAACACTGGTTCACGCTGCGCTGGATCGGCAAAGACGTGATTCTCGACTTTATTCCGGGAATGCTGCTGGCCATGGTCTTGACAAAACACCGGCTCCACCGGAAAACGGGACTGGCGCTGATCGCCGCGGGCGCCCTGTTGTGGATACAGCAAGCCGTTCATCTCAACCACCGGCTTGTCGATGGCGCCCTCCCGGCCGCCCTCATCCTGATGGGAAGCCTTCCATTCGAATCCGCCCTGAGGAAATCCCCGGCGGGAAAACTGGCCAGGCTGATCGGCAACAGCACCTACTCGATCTATCTCATCCAGGTCTTCAGCCTCCCGCTCGCCTATCACATCCTCGGAAAATCCCACCTGATCCAACACCTCTCCCATCCCGAAACACTGCTGGCGGCGACAATAATCACCCTGGCCCTCGGGATGGCGATCTATTACACCGTCGAGATCAGGATCAACGCGCTAAGAAAGCAGGTTCCACAATGGACAGACACGCCCACCAAAAACTGAAATCTCGAA
>DRPO01000027.1 GCA_011330835.1 Gammaproteobacteria bacterium
GATGGTGTAACCAAGGCGGGCGGCGTTCTCCACGTCCTCGCTAGTGATCGCGGTAATCCCCTCGGTGTAGACCTTGTCGAACTGGAGCGGGATGCCGAAAGCGATGGAGGCGGTGATCGCCAGCTTGTGGGCCGCGTCGATGCCCTCCACGTCGAAGGTCGGATCGGCCTCGGCGTAGCCCAGCGCCTGGGCTTCCTTGAGCACGTCGTCGAAGTCGCGCCCCTTGTCGCGCATCTCGGTGAGGATGAAATTGCCGGTGCCGTTGATGATGCCGGCCACCCACTGGATGGTGTTGCCGGCCAACCCCTCGCGGATGGCCTTGATGATCGGAATGCCGCCGGCCACCGCCGCCTCGAACGCGACGATGACGCCTTTCTTCTGCGCCGCCTCGAACAGCTCGTTGCCATGCACCGCGATCAGCGCCTTGTTGGCGGTCACGACATGCTTGCCGTTCTCGATCGCCGCCATCACCAGTTCGCGGGCCGGCGAGTAGCCGCCGATCAGCTCGACGACGATATCGATGTCGGGATCATTGACCACTTCGAAGGCGTCCCGGGTGGCGCGCACCCCGCCCAGTCCCAGATCCTCGACCCGATCCAGCTCCAGAGCGGCCACATAGTCCACGACAATGCCGCGCCCGGCGCGGCGGGAAATTTCCTCGGCGTTTCGCTTGAGCACCGTGGCGGCGCCGCCGCCCACCGTGCCCAGGCCCAGCAAGCCAATTTTAACGGGTTTCATACGTTCCCTCTTGTGTTGATTCGGTCAGCCAGTGATGACGCCATCATTGCGCAACATCTGGCGGATGCCCCGCAGTGCCTGACGGGTGCGATGTTCGTTTTCGATCAGGCTAAAGCGTACGTGATCGTCGCCGTATTTGCCAAAACCGACGCCGGGCGATACCGCCACGCTGGCCTCCTTGAGCAGCTTCTTCGAAAACTCCAGCGAGCCCATCTCCCGATACGGCTCCGGGATCGGCGCCCAGACGAACATCGTCGCCTTCGGCTTCTCCACCGTCCAGCCCATCGCGTTGAGACCATCGCAAAGCACGTCGCGACGACTGCGGTACATGTCCCGGATCTCCTCGACGCAGCTCTGGTCGCCCTCCAGCGCCAGGATCGACGCCACCTGGATCGGCGTGAACATGCCATAGTCGAGATAGGATTTCATCCGCGCCAGCGCGTTCACCAGCACCGGGTTGCCGCACATGAAGCCAACCCGCCAGCCCGGCATGTTGTAACTCTTGGAGAGCGAATAGAATTCCACCGCCACATCCTTCGCGCCCTCGACCTGAAGGATCGACGGCGCCTGGTAGCCATCGAAAACGATCTCGGCGTAAGCGATATCGTGGACCACCCACATGCCATACTCCTTGGCGATGTCGATGACCTTCTCGAAAAAATCCAGCTCCACGCATTGGGTGGTGGGATTGCCCGGAAAGTTCAGAATCAGCATCTTCGGCCGCGGCCAGCTGTCGGTGATGCCGCGGGTCAGCTCGGCGAAGAAATCGGTATCCGGCGTCAGCGGCACATGCCGGATGTCGGCGCCCGCGATGACGCAACCATAGGGGTGGATCGGATAAGCCGGATTGGGCGCCAATACCGCGTCGCCCGGTCCCAGCGTCGCCAGCGCCAGATGCGCCAGCCCCTCCTTGGAGCCAATCGTGACGATGGCCTCGGTCTCCGGGTCGATATCGACATCGTACTTGCGCTTGTACCAGCCGGAAATCGCCTTGCGTAGCCGCGGAATGCCGCGCGAGAGCGAATAGCGGTGGGTATCGCCGCGTTGCGCCGCCTCCACCAGCTTCTCCACGATGTGTTTCGGCGTCGGCTGATCGGGATTGCCCATGCCGAAATCGATAATGTCCTCGCCGCGCGAGCGCGCTTCCGCCTTCAGTTCATTGACGATATTGAACACATAGGGGGGCAAGCGTTGTATGCGGGGAAAATCCTCCATATCGGGTCGTTCAGCGCCTCGTTTGGTGGTGGGAAACCGCCTTGTTCCGGCGGAATGGGAGACTTTACTAACACCTCTACCCGGTGGCAAGGTTCGACGGTCCCCTATTTCCGCTCTGGACGAAAACCCGCGCGTCCCGAACGGGGTATTCCCGGTTTTCCATCCCCTCAACTTGTTGACAATGTGCACACAAAACGCGACCATCGGGAAATGGGTAACTTCACGTGGAACACATCGAAGAACGAGACACTGCGGCAACACCGTCAGGTTTCCTTCGAAAAACTCATCCAGTGTATTGGAAACGGCGGATTGATTGCTGACCAGGAGAACCCCGCCAGGCCGGGTCAACGCAGACTGCTTGTATATTACGACGACTATGTCTGGGTTATTCCGTACGTTATCGAGAAAGACGGGGCCAAGTTTCTGAAAACAGCCTATCCCAGCCGAAAGCTATTCAAGAGGTATTGTGAAAATGAAAAAGCTTCCTGAAAAATTCTTTGAGCCTCTGGACGAGGAAGAAAAATCACTCATGGAAAGTGATGACGATAACTGGATTGACAGCAGTTTACACACCCCTGCGGAATGGAAGCAGATAGCAGACGCGACTTTAAAAAAAGAGCAGAGAATTACAATACGAATCAACGCCATCGACCTCAACGCCATCAAGCAAAAAGCGGCTGATCTGGGAATGCCGTACCAAACCCTGATCGGCGCAACCTTGCATGGTGTCGCCGTTGGAGATATTAATCTGGCGCTAACGCAGAAATATCGCTAGGCCCTAGCTTTTGACTTGCAGAAACGTCAAAACGCGGATCATGGACATCCATCAATCCATCCGCGCGGGCGCGGCCTCCCGGTGACGCCAGTCCCGCACGCCCTTGCGGTCGTGAATCTGCTCGCCCCACCCTCGTTGCCGGGACAGAGGGGTCTTGCGCCGCGTCTGGCTCTCGCGTTCACTGGATGCCTGTATCAACATCGTCATTGTCGCCACCTTTTCGGTCAATTCGGAAAGAGCCGACGCGTCCCTGCGCCAGCGTCACTCGAATTATCGGACAGCCCCGTTTCGCTGGCGGTGCGGACTGTCCCATCGAAACAGTGAATATTCACTCGCCGCTCCCCTGACTATCACGGTATCGCGCCCTTGCATTTACCGGTAAGATTGAATGATTTCGTATCTCCCGATACCTGTATTTACGTTGACGCACTGAAACCGGACGGTATTCCGCAATGATCAACAAAATTCTCGCCGCCGCCCTCGTGCTGTTTCTGATGGCCTTGCTGGGCTGGTGCAGCCCGCGTTGTACGCCCGGCCCGGTCCCGTCGGTCGGCAAGCCGCTCCGCCCCGAAGCCCCCGTTTTTCCCGGGCGGCCCGCTCCCGCGATTGACGCATCCGTGGACAGCCCCGAACCGACTTCCATCACTCCCGAGCCCCCCGAATCCGCCCTGGAACAGCCCAGGGCTCCAACCGCCGACGTTGAGGCCGCCTTATCCGCTTCCGATGAGGTTCGGCCCCGCGCCGCCGAAAGCGCGTCCGCGCCCGACGCGGAAATGAAGACCGCCGAACCGGCCCGGCCCTCCGAGACGCCGCCCTCCTCCGCCGAGGACAACCATACGCCCCCCGTGGAATCGACGCCGAACGACGCTCAACCGGAAGCTGACGAAACGGTCAAAGCGGAGCCGACCGCTCCAGCGCCTCCCGACGCAACCGATACAACCGATACAACCGATACAACCGACGCGCCCGCCGACGCTCCACAAGCCAGCCAGACCATCGTGCTCGAAGGCGTCCATTTCCGCATCGGATCGAGCCGCCTGACCCGCGCCTCGCTCAAGCCGCTGGACAAGGCCGCCGCCGACCTCAAGGCCAAACCGGACCTCAGCGTCGAAATCGCCGGCTATACCGATAACACGGGCAACCCGGCCCACAATCTGCGCCTGTCGCAACAACGCGCCGAGACGGTGCGCCGCTATTTCATCAACAAGGGCGTCGATCCCGCCCGGCTGACCGCGAAGGGCTATGGCTCGGCTTCGCCCGTGGCCTCCAACGACACGCGCGAAGGCCGGTTGATGAACCGCCGCGTCGAACTGCATATCCAGTAACCCCGCCCCGCTCATGCAGGAACGCCTGATCATCACGCTCGCCCTGCTGGGGCTGCTCGGCAGCCTGGCGCAATGGTTTTCCTGGTGGGTCAAGCTGCCGGCGATTCTGTTCCTGCTGCTGATCGGCATCCTGGTCGGGCCGGTCCTGGGCGTTTTCAACCCCGACGCGGTGCTGGGCGAACTGCTGTTTCCGGTGGTTTCGCTGTCGGTGGCGGTGATCCTGTTCGAGGGCGGATTGACGCTCAACCTGAAAGAGGTGCGCGGCATCGAGACGGTGGTGCTGAACCTGGTCAGTTTCGGGCTGCTGGCGACCTGGATCATCATCGCCGTGGCGACCCACTGGCTGATGGGTTTCGACTGGTCGCTGTCGGCGCTGTTCGGCGCGCTGGTGGTGGTGACCGGACCGACGGTCATCGTGCCGATGCTGCGGGCGGTGCGCCCCACCGAACACATTGCCAACATCCTGCGCTGGGAAGGCATCGTCATCGACCCGATCGGCGCCTTGATGGCGGTGCTGGTGTTCGATTTCATCCTCTCCACCCGGCAGGGACACGAAGGCCTGGGAATGATCCTGCTGGAATTCGGCGAAACCATCGCCGCCGGGCTGCTGCTCGGCGCGCTGTTCGGCTACCTGACCGGGCTGATCCTGCGTCGCCACTGGCTGCCGGAATACCTGCACAATGTGGTCACGCTGACGCTGGTGTTCACCCTGTTCGCCGGCAGCAACGCGATCCGCGAGGAATCGGGACTGCTGGCGGTCACCGTCATGGGATTGTGGCTGGCGAACATGAAGAATGTGCCGATCCGCGAAATCCTCAGCTTCAAGGAAAGCCTCAGCATTCTGCTGATCTCGGGCCTGTTCATCATCCTCGCCGCGCGGCTGGATCAGGCGCAATTCCTCGGCATGGGCTGGGGCGCGGTGGGCGTCTTCCTCGTCATCCAGTTCATCGCCCGACCGGTCAAGGTGCTGCTCTCCACGCTTGGCTCCTCGCTGAACTGGCGCGAACGCGCCCTGCTCGGCTGGATCGCGCCGCGCGGGATCGTCGCCGCCGCTGTTTCCGCCCTGTTCTCGATCAAGCTCGAAGCCGCCGGCTTCGAACAGGCCCCGCTGATGGTCTCGCTCACCTTCATGGTCATCATCGGCACCGTGGTTCTGCAAAGCGCCACCGCCCGGCCCCTGGCGCAATGGCTCGGCGTCGCCGAACCGGAGCCTCACGGCCTGCTCATCATCGGCGCCAACCCCGTCGCCCGCGCCATCGCC
>DRPO01000028.1 GCA_011330835.1 Gammaproteobacteria bacterium
AAGTTGGGAAAAGGCCGGACGCCCCGCCGATGAAAAGGCGACGCTCGTTACCCTGTTCGATGCGGTCATCGAAGTCTGGCCAAAGACGCCGCCCAATTCTTATCGCCAGGAAGTTCCCGTCCAGGAAATGGCGACACTGCTGGCCCGGTTGGCGGAGCCGAAGGCCGTGCGGCGGTTTCTGGAACGTCTGACCGAGTGTGGTTTCCTGAGCAAAGACGTCGAATCCCTGGTCCGATTATTATCCCTTTGCTCAACCAGGCCACAGACGGATCTTCTCAGCGAACTGCTGCGCGGCAACACCGCTAGCCAACCAGATGCCTCCGCGCGCTTGCTGCGACAATGCCTCGACAGCGAAGAGATCTCCGTCGATGTGTCGCGGCGCGCCGCCGAAGCGTTGATCGCCGCCTTGCCTGGAGACAAGGCGAGCAAAACATCCGTTTCCTCTTCGCAACGGCCGACAGATCGATTCTCCGAATTCAAACCGGAACCCGAGCAGTTGACCGCACTGGTCGCCGACCTGCTTCCCGCACTGGATGCCCTCTCTCACGACCTGGCCGAGGCCGCCCTGGCGCATTTTCGAGCCAATCCCAAAACCTACGGCATGGACAAAGTGCTGCGACCCGCTGCCTTGCGCCTGGCGGATGACCCGACCAGCGAGCGCGACGGCTCGGTTGCGGCCCTCTGTAACCAGGTGGCGGATTCGCTGCGGCAACGCGCCACCCATCCACCCGCCAGACCGAGCGACTGGCGCCGCAGCGCCAAACTGCCCTGCAAATGCCCCCACTGCCAAGCGCTGGCGCAATTCCTGGATGATCCTGTTCGATCCCAGTGGGAGCTGAAAGCGGCCATGGCGACGCGCAACCACGTCGAAGAAATCATTCGCCGAGCCAACTGTGACCTGGAACGCCAAACCATCACCCAAGGCCGCCCCTATACCCTGCGCTGCATCAAGAACGAGGCCAGCTATCAACGAGCACTGAAAAGATATGAGCGGATGCGCGCCGACCTGGATCGCATCACCCATAATTTGGGGTAAGGCGCCGGTAACAACGCGCCCAACCTCGCTTCACCGTTCTAACCTGATGGGTTTCGCTGTGTTCAACCACATCCTACGGCTACCGATCAAGGACGGATCTCGATCAAGGACCGGATCTCGATCAAGGACAGCCAATGATTTCCACCCCCTTGGGTTCGATGACCAATCAATGTCTACGATTGACCTCTCTACATCGGCGCTTCCAGGAACCTGAAAAGCGGGCGCGGAAACATCGGTAAAAACGTTGCGACACCCAATGGATTCCCGCCTTCGCGGGAATGATGGAGGGGGTGCGGGAATGACGGATGAGCGCCACGCAATAAGCGAGCTGGCCCAATCATCCTGGATTCCACTTGCTTTTTAGACTCATTGCCGCTAATGTGTATACATTGATGTATATATTGCAGTTATGACCATTACACGTGTCTTCAAGAGCGGCAACTCTCAGGCGGTTCGAATCCCGAGAGAATTCCAGCTAGATGTTTCCGAAGTGGAAATCTTCCAGCGGGGCGAAGAACTGGTTTTGCGCAAAAAGCGAGACGACCTGAGCGACGTTCTCGACCTCTTCGCATCGCTTCCCGACGACTTCATGGAAGAGGGTCGGCAGGATCCTCCGCCTCAACCGAGAGACTTCGACGAATGAAGCCTCGATTCATGATGGACACCGACATCTGTATCTATTTGAAAAAACGGCGTCCGCCAGAAATTGTGAAAAAATTCAGCCAGTTGCGACACGGCGAAGTCGTCATATCACTGATCACGTTCGGAGAACTTCACAATGGCGCCCTGAAAAGCCGGGAGCCTCGCGCCGCGCTCGTGAACATCCAGAGGCTGGCCGACCGTCTCCCTGTCCAGCCGATGTCCACGGGCGTGGCAAAGCACTACGGCTCGATCCGCGCACATCTCGAAAGCCGCGGACAAACCATTGGCGGCAACGATCTCTGGATCGCCGCCCACGCTCTGGAGCTTGATCTTACGTTGGTCAGTAACAACATCAGGGAGTTCAGCAGAATTCCCAGTCTGCGCGTCGAAAACTGGGTAAATGGCTAACCAGCGAATCTGGAGGGCATCAAATCTGCGCATCCGTTGTTCGATCATCGAGTCACGGAAGCCACTCACCTCCTGCTTGCCGCGCAATAACTGGGTGTCCATGATTCCTTGCCACTGTCCAAGGACCGCTGGGTCTACATTTGGGCGGATGGCGTCTACAGCGGCCTCAGGGGCGAGCGCGACAAGCTCTGTGCTCTGGTGATCATCGGCGTCAACGAACGCGGCGAGAAACGCTTTTTGGCCATAGAAGACAGCGTTCGGGAATCCACCCAGAGCTGGCGCGAGGTATTGCTCAAGCTCAAGGCCAAAGGCATGAATGGCCCAGAACTGGCCATCGGCGATGGGGCGTTGGGATCCTGGTCGGCGCTGGAGGGGATCTACCCTGACACTCGTCAGCAACGCTGCTGGGTGCACAAAACGGCCAA
>DRPO01000029.1 GCA_011330835.1 Gammaproteobacteria bacterium
ACAACCTCGACAACCTGCCGCTAGAGTGGGTGAAAAGCTGGGATGAACAAGGCCGCGCCTGCGAGCTGCTGGACACCATCCACGCCGGATTCATGCGTGGATCGGAATTCTTCTCGATCGACGAGATCCGGGACTGCCTGCAGGACGACTGACGAGAACCTGGCCATTGATATACTTCTCGCGCCCAAGAATACCCCGTTCAGGGCGCGCGTCTTTTCGCCGATAGCTGCGTTGTAAAAACTTGACATAGCCCCACTATGCCTGCGTTTTTACGCCTTGCTCTCGACGAAAACCCACGCGCCCTGAACGGGGTATTCTTGGGCGCGAGAAGTATACAGGAGCGCCACGCCTCTTTTCTGTCTTTTTCAGGGCGTGGCGCGCCTTTTTTTCTATTTTTCGCGTCCGAATTCAAAGCAGCTCGCTGAACGGAATAAAGCCTACGCGATCTCCCGCCTTGATCACCCGTTTTGGCGGCACGACCACCAGGCCATCCGCCCAGACGGTGGAGGTCAGCACGCCCGATCCCTGATGGGGATAGATCTCCACGCCGCTTCCGTCCGGAAGATACCGGGCGCGCAGATACTCTTGACGCGACCCGGCCCGGGGCCAATCAAACCTGGCGATTACCGTGAACTCCGGCGGCGTCAGCGCCGACGCGCCTTGCAGCTTGAGAATGAAGGGGCGGGCAAACAGCAGAAAAGTCACGAAAGCGGAAACCGGATTTCCCGGCAGACCGATGAAATGCGCCCCCTGAACCGAACCAAAGGCCAGCGGCTTGCCGGGCTTGATGTTGATGCGCCACAGCGACAGCTCGCCCAGCTGTTCGACGGCGGCGCGGACGTGGTCTTCCTCGCCAACTGAGACGCCGCCGGTGGTGACAATCAAATCAGCCTGTCCGGCGGCTTGCCGCATGGCGTCGAGGGTCGAATCCAGCGTGTCCGGAAGGACGCCCAGGTCGATGATGTCGCATTGAAGAGCCCGCAGCAGGCCCAGCAGCATGTAGCGGTTGGAATTGTAGATCTTGCCGGGCGTTAGCGGTTCGCCGGGTTCGAGCAGCTCGTCGCCGGTGGAGAAAATGGCGACGCGAACCCTGCGAAAGACCGGCAGCTCGCCAATGCCGGCGGTGGCGGCGAGGCCAAGTTCCTGCGGGCGCAGGCGGCATCCCGCTTCGAGAATGGTCTGGCCAACGTCGATATCTTCGCCGGCGCGGCGGATGTTCTGGCCGGGGCTGACTTCGGCGCGGATTTCAACGATATCGCCGTCGCGTTCGGTCTGCTCCTGCATGACGACCGCGTCCGCGCCCGGCGGAACCGGCGCGCCGGTGAAGATGCGCGCGGCGCTGCCGGGTTGCAGCGGTTCGCCGACGCCGCCAGCGATGATGCGCTGGCTGACGGGCAGGCGGTTGGGGCCTTCGGGCGAGAGATCGGCGGTGCGCAGGGCGTAGCCGTCCATCGCGCTGTTGTCGGCGGGCGGCGCCTGAATCGCGGATTGCTGGTCCGCGGCGAGAATGCGCCCCAGCGCCGCGTCCAGTGCGAGCTGTTCCTGTTCGCCAACCGGCCTGGCGGCGGCGAGCAGATGCTCGAGCGCGGCCTCCATCGGCATCAGCGCGGGGTGGTGGCTGTCGCAGTCGCAATGGCTCATGTCAGCGCTCCTTGAGACGGGGCATGATCTCGATCATGTTGCAGGGCCGGTGGCTCTGGTCGAGCTGGTGGACGATGATCTCGTCCCAACCATCCTTGCAGGCGCCGTTGGAGCCGGGCAAACAAAAGATCAGCGTGCCATTGGCGACGCCGCCGATCGCCCGCGACTGGATCGTGGACGTCTTGATGTGCTGCCACGAAATCCAGCGGAACAGTTCTCCGAAGCCTTCGATTTCCTTGTCGAACAGGGGCTTGACCGCCTCGGGCGTCACATCGCGACCCGTCAGCCCCGTGCCGCCGGTGGAGATCACGACTTCGACTTCCGGATCGGCGATCCAGCGGGAGACCAGTTCGCGGATCAGGTAACGGTCATCGCGAACAATGCGTTTTTCCACCATCTGGTGTCCGGCGGCTTCGATGCGCTCCACCAGCAGTTTGCCGGAAGTGTCGGTTTCCTCGGTGCGGCTGTCGGTGACCGTCATGACCGCGATCTTGACCGGTCGTTGGTTGCCTGGTTCGTCGGTGCTGTCCATTCGGGGCTCCTTAAATGATGTGATCGAATGCGGGCAAGAATACCACGGGAAAAGCGCCCGGCATTGATCTGAATCAGTCCAGGGGCATCTCCACTGGCAAGCATCTCAGATCGTCTGTCGGCGAACGACAAAGCATACGGAGCGAGAACGGGTTCACGGAATTTTCCTGCCCCCAAGGGCCAAATGGCCTATTATAGAGATCAGCGGTTGCGGGTTAGCGAACCGTAACAAAAAGAACCATTGAATCGGGCTTGGGAACGATGACAGAGAACAGCTTCAACAACCGCGCCGCCAGGGCGTTGATCGTCGACGACTCCGCCGTCGCGCGCAAGGTGCTGGCCAGCATCCTGCACCGCGAAGGCCTGGAGACCGATGTCGCGGCCTCCGCCGAGGATGCGCTGGCCTATCTTGAACGGACGACGCCGGATGTGATCTTCCTCGATCACAACATGCCCGGCATGAATGGGTTCGAAGCGCTGAAGGCCATCAAGTCCAACCCCCGCACCGCGCGGATCCCCGTCATGATGTTCACCTCGCAATCCGGGGAAGCCTATTTTTCACAAGCCCGGGCGCTGGGCGCGGTGGATGTGCTGGGCAAGGACGCACTGGCGGATATCGACTTGTCTGAACGGCTTCAACAGCTCGGGATCTTCGAGCGCGCCCCCGACCAAGCCCGTACGGCGACTGACGGGGTGGCCCGCCATGCCGTAACGGCGGACGATCGCCAGTTGGCGCGTCTGATCCGGCTGCTGCTCAAGGAGGAATTCGGCAAGCTGCGCCAGGAGTTGCCCGCGCTGGTCGAGGAAGCGGCGGGCCGGGCTTCGGGCTCGCCAGACGCCGACGCTCTGGCGTCCTCCGGTTCCGCGCGCTCGCGGGGCGCGTGGAAACCCTGGGCTGCCGCCGCCGCAAGCGCCGCGCTGGTATGGACGCTGATGACCCATCCCTGGCGGACGAACGAGGCTCGGATTGACGAGGATCAACCCGTCGCGGTCGCCGCGGTCAATCTGAAACGCCAAACCCCACCGAAACCCGCGGCCCTGGACGATCAGGAGAAACGCCTGCTGCCGGTTATCAGCTGGGCCGTCAATCGCCAGATGAATTACGGGCCGGGAGAACAACCGCTGGCGGGAGAAAGACTCGACAGGATTCGCACCGTGCTGTC
>DRPO01000030.1 GCA_011330835.1 Gammaproteobacteria bacterium
GGTCGTCGCGCTCGATGACCGCCGCCGCCACGTCGATCGCCGCGCCGGACATGGCTCAGGAACGGTATTCCGCGTTGATTTTGACGTAGTCGTAGGAGAGGTCGGAGGTCCAGACGGTGGCCGCCGAGTCGCCCTGATGGAGGTCGATGGCGATCAGGACTTCGGGCTTTTCCATTTCCGCCGCCCCCGCCGCTTCGGTGTAGCCGCTGGCCGGCTGGCCCTGGCGGATCACGGCGACCTCGCCCAGATGGATGTCGACTTTCTCCACCGCCAGTTTGTCGACGCGCGCCCGACCAATCGCCGCGAGGATTCTTCCCCAGTTGGGGTCGCCGGCGAACAGGGCGGTCTTGACCAGGGGGGAGGTCGCCACGGTATAGGCCACCGTGTTCGCGTCCTCGTCGCTCGCCGCGCCCTTGACCTCGATCGTGACGAAGCGGGTCGCGCCCTCGGCGTCGCGAATGATGGCCTGCGCCAGAAAGTCGAAGACCTCGCCGAGCGCCTCGCGAAAGCCGGCGTGCTCGCTGGCGTCGACCCCGGAAGCGCCCGTCGCCATGAGGATGCAGGCGTCATTGGTGGAGGTGTCGCCGTCCACGGTGATGCTGTTGAAGCTGTGCGCCACGGCGCGGGTCAGAAGTTCGCGCAGTCTCGGGCCGGGCAATACCGCGTCGGTGGCGATGAATGCGAGCAGGGTCGCCATGTCGGGATGAATCATGCCCGAGCCCTTGGCGATGCCCGAAATGGTGACCACCCGACCGTCGATTTCGACCTGCTTCGATATCCCCTTGGGGACGGTATCGGTGGTCATGATGGCGCGCGCGGCGGAGGGCCAGGCGTCGGTGGAGAGCGCGCCAACCAGCGCCGGAAGAGCCGCTTCGATCTTTTCGACGGGGAGTTGTTCGCCGATTACGCCGGTGGAGAACGGCAGAACCCGGTCGGCGGAGACCGCCAGCGCATCGGCGGTCGCCAGGCAGCTCCGCAAGGCGTTTTCCATGCCCTGGTCGCCGGTGCCCGCGTTGGCGTTGCCCGCGTTGATCAACAAACATCGGGGACTCGCCACGGCCAGATGAGTCTTCGCCACCGTGACGGGCGCGGCGCAAAACCGGTTGCGGGTAAACACCCCCGCCACGGTGGCTCCTTCCGCCAGCTCGATCAGCGCCAGATCATCCCGGCCCTGGTAGCGAACGCCCGCCTCGGCGACGGCCAGACGAACGCCCGGCACCGGGAGGATGTGAACATCGGAATCCAGGCCGACCGCCATGATCAGGCCAGCTTGCCGTGACAGTGCTTGTATTTTTTGCCCGAGCCGCAGGGGCAGGGTTCGTTGCGCCCGACTTTCCTGCCCTCGCGGATGAACGGCTCCTGCGCTTCGGGCTCGCCGGCGTCCGTCGGCTCGGGCTCCAGCATGTTCTCGGCCTGGGGATGCTGGAATTCCATTTCAGGCGGCGCCTGCTCCGCGGGGCTTGGCGGAACATCCTGCGCGCTCTGGATCTGAAGCCGCATCAGCAAGGAGGAAACATCGAACTTGATGCGATCCAACAGATCCTGAAACATCTGGAAGGCTTCTTTCTTGTATTCCTGCTTCGGATCTTTTTGCGCATAGCCGCGCAAACCAATCCCCTGACGCAAATAATCCATGGCGGCGAGATGCTCTTTCCAGTGGTTGTCCACCACCTGGAGCATCAGATCCTTTTCGATCTGGCGCATCAGCGGCGCGCCGTAGTGCGTCTCCTTCTCGGCGTACTGCTCGTCCGCAGCCTGAACGATTTTCTCGACCAGCGCCTCCTCATGCAGCTGATCATCTTCATCCAGCCACTGGCGCACCGGCAGTTCGAGACTAAAGTCGTTCAACAGGGCCTCCTCAAGCCCCGCGATATCCCATTGCTCCTCGACACTGCCGGGCGGAATGAATTCAGCAACGCGCGCGGCGATGGCGTCAGCGCGGATGCCTTTAACCTCTTCCGAAATATCATCGGAAGACAACAGCCAGTCGCGCTGTTCGTAGACCACCTTGCGCTGATCGTTGGCGACGTCGTCGTATTCGAGCAGGTTCTTGCGAATATCGAAGTTGTGCGCCTCGACCTTGCGTTGCGCGTTCTCGATCGACTTGGAAACCAGCGTGTTCTCGATCGCTTCGCCGTCGTCCATCCCGAAGCGCTCCATCAGCGCGCGCATCCGGTCGGAGGCGAAGATCCGCATCAGGTTGTCTTCGAGCGAGATGAAGAACCGGGTCGAACCGGGATCGCCCTGACGGCCCGCGCGACCGCGCAACTGGTTGTCCACCCGCCGCGACTCGTGCCGTTCGGTGCCAATGATATGCAAGCCGCCCGCCTTGACCACCGCGTCGTGGCGCTGCCGCCAGTCCGCCCGAACCTTTTCGATCTGTTCCGGCGAGGCGTTCTCGCCCAGCGCCGCCAGATCGGCGTCGAGACTGCCGCCAAGCACGATGTCGGTTCCCCGGCCCGCCATGTTGGTCGCGATGGTCACCGCGCCGGCCTTGCCCGCCTGCTCGACGATATGCGCCTCGCGTTCGTGCTGCTTGGCGTTGAGCAGCTCGTGAGAAATGCCGGCCTTTTTCAGCAACGACGAAAGATATTCGGAGGTCTCGATCGACGCGGTGCCCACAAGCACCGGACGCCCCTCGGCCACTTTCTCCTTGATGTCATCGATAATGGCGTGAAACTTGGCCTCCTGTCGCAGATAGACCAGATCATTGAGATCCTTGCGCAACATTTCGGCGTTGGTGGGAATAACCACCACCTCCAGCCCGTAGATCTGCTGGAACTCGAACGCCTCGGTGTCCGCCGTTCCCGTCATCCCCGCCAGCTTGTCGTAAAGCCGAAAGTAGTTCTGGAAGGTGATCGACGCCAGGGTGTGATTTTCCGGTTGAACCGGCACCCCTTCCTTGGCCTCGATCGCCTGGTGCAGACCATCCGACCAGCGCCGCCCCGGCATGGTGCGACCGGTGAACTCGTCAACGATGACGACCTCGTTGTTGCGGACAATGTAATCGACATCCTTCTGGAACAACGCATGCGCCCGCAGCGCCGCGTCCACGTGATGCAACAACCCCAGGTTGGACGTGTTATACAGGCTGTCGCCTTCGGCCATCAGGCCGGCCTCCACCAGCAGCGCTTCGATACGGTCGTGGCCCTCCTCGCTGATAAACACCTGTTTCGACTTCTCATCGACGGAGTAGTCGCCGGGGCCATCTTCGGTTTCCTGTTTTTTCAGCTTGGGCGCCAGCTCGGCGACCTTGATGTAGTGCTCGGAAGATTCATCCGCTGGCCCGGAGATGATCAGCGGCGTGCGCGCTTCGTCGATCAGGATCGAATCCACCTCGTCGACGATGGCGTAGTTGAGCTGCCGCTGAACCCGCTGATCAAGCGAGAAAGCCATATTGTCGCGCAGATAGTCGAAACCGAATTCGTTATTGGTTCCGTAGGTGATGTCGGCCGCATAAGCCTGTTTGCGCTGTTCAGCGTCCAACCCCTGAACGATGACCCCCACGTCCATGCCCAGAAAGTTGTATAACGGTCGCATCCACTCCGCGTCGCGATTGGCGAGATAGTCGTTGACCGTAATCACATGGACGCCCTTGCCGGGCAGCGCATTGAGATACACCGCCAGCGTCGCCACGAGAGTCTTGCCCTCGCCGGTTTTCATCTCCGCGATATTGCCGCCATGGAGCACCATGCCGCCAATCAACTGCACATCGTAATGACGCAACCCCAACGTTCGCTTGCTCGCCTCCCGCGCGACCGCGAAAGCCTCCACCAGCAAATCATCCAGCGTTTCGCCCGCCTCGATTCGCTTCTTGAACTCGGGCGTTTTCGCTTTCAGTTCGTCATCGGACAATGATTCCAGCTCAGGCTCGAGCGCGTTGATGCGATCGACAACCTTTCGATACCGCTTGATCAGCCGTTCATTGCGGCTGCCAAACACCTTGCGGGCAACGCTTCCTAACATGAATTTATCCGATGAATTGAATGGGGGCGCCAATCATAGCGCAACAGGCCAATAACGCCCATACGATGAGTCGCGAGACTGTGAAAGAGAACAACAAAAATGGGGAATATACTTCTCGCGATCAAGAATACCCCATCCAGGCCGCGCATCTTTTCGCCGATAGCTGCGTTGCAAAAACTTGACGTAGCCCCACTATGCCTGCGTTTTTGCGCCTTGCTCTCGACGAAAATCCACGCGCCCTGAACGGGGTATTCTTGATCGCGAGAAGTATACAGACGACGCTCACAACGCAGCAGTCACGAAATGGGGGCTCTCCCGCGTCTTTTCCACCCCCGGAAGAAACCAAGCGCTTATTTCTTGCCAAGCAGCAAACGCTTGGGATTGATCTTGTGGCCGTTCTTGATGACTTCAAAATGCAAATGGGGGCCGGTCGAACGCCCCGTGGAGCCCATCCTGGCGATCTCCTGCCCCTTCTTGACCACGTCGCCCACCTTGACGAGGATTTCCGATGCGTGGCCATAGCGCGTGCGGTAGCCGTTCTTGTGATCGATCTCCACCATCAATCCATAACGGCCATTCTTTCCCGCCTTGACGACCACGCCGCCAGCCGCGGACAAGATCGGCGTCCCCAGCCTGCCCGCGAAGTCGATGCCGCTGTGGAACTGTCTTTTCCCGTTGAACGGATCGTTTCTGTAACCGTAATAGGAGGAAATCCAGCCACTCCTGACCGGCTTGCCCTTGGGCTCGATATTCTCGTGGAGATTCTTGGACAACAGCATGTCTTCCAGAATGGAAAGCTGCTGCTCCTTGTCCATCAGGGCCAGCTCCAGCTTTTCGACCATCCGGTTGAGCTCCACGCTTTCCGCGGAGGGCGTTTCCATGGCGTCATCGACGCCGCCCATCGCGGGCACATTGGAGAAACTGAACTCGTCTTCATCCAGCCCCGCCATCTGAACCAGCTTGCTGCCCAGGGCGTTCAGCCGGTTGATGTGGGCCTGCAACAATCCGATGCGCTGAGTAAACGCGTCCAGACCGGCGTCGATCGTCAACCGCGTCTGTTTGGTCAGTGCTTCCTGATCCTGCAATGCGGCTCGCAGCTCTTCGATTTGCCGAACCGGCTGCTGACGCACTCCAAGATAGTATCCAAGGCCCAGAAAAAGCGGAATAATCAGGAAAACCGCGAGAACCAGCGTGGGCGTCCGCCAGGATCTGGCCGTATCGGGGACAATAGTCGAGGAAGAGCGTAGAGTCTTGTGGGTAAACATGGCTGCGCTAATAGAATTCGCTTATCAGTTCGATGAACATTTGGGATCACATCATCCGACGAAGGTGGCATTCCTTGCGCCATTTGACGCATCATAGCCGAGAAATGATACCCAGTTCCAGGTTTTACAAAGTTTTTCCGGCCTCCACACTAACTCAGTAACATGGACCGATTAACAAAACTTATCCCTGAGTCGCTCAAAAAAGAAATCCGATCCCTTCGAAAACTGGATTCGATTCTGGACGTCGCGCTTCCTGACAAGCTGCGCAATCACGCTCGCGTAACCGGCGCCAGCCAGA
>DRPO01000031.1 GCA_011330835.1 Gammaproteobacteria bacterium
CATAGTGGGGCTATGTCAAGTTTTACAACGCCGCTATCGGCGAAAAGATGCGTGGCCTCAACGGGGTATTCTTGGTCGCGAGAAACCCTGCCGAATCGCCGCCGCCAACCGTGACATCAACCAAGTAATGAGCCACAAGCCGCATACCCCGATGATGCAGCAGTACCTGCGCATCAAGGCCGATTATCCCGACACGCTGCTATTCTACCGCATGGGCGATTTCTACGAGCTGTTCTTCGACGACGCCCGCAAGGCGGCTCGGCTGCTGGACATTACCCTGACCCATCGCGGCAAATCGGCGGGCGAGCCGATCGCCATGGCGGGAGTGCCGTATCACGCGGTCGATCAGTACCTCGCCCGGCTGGTCAAGCTGGGCGAATCGGTGGCCATCTGCGAGCAAATCGGCGATCCCGCCGCCAGCAAGGGGCCGGTGGAACGTCAGGTGGTGCGCATCGTCACGCCGGGCACGGTCACCGAGGAAGCCTTGCTGGAGGAGCGCCGCGACAACCTGCTGAGCGCCATCAGCGAAAACCAGGGCCGTTTCGGGCTGGCCAGCCTGGATCTCAGCAGTGGCCGCTTCACGGTGCAGGAGCTGGACTCGGACAACGCGCTGGAAAGCGAGATCGGTCGCCTGCATCCGGCGGAAATCCTCGTCTCCGAGGACAGCGTCCACCCCGATGACCGCTGGCCGGGCATGCGCCGCCGTCCGCCGTGGCAGTTCGACGCGGAAACGGGCCGCGACCTGCTCGCGCGCCAGTTCAACGTCCGCGACCTCGCCGGCTACGGCTGCGAGGATCTGCCTCTGGCCATCGGCGCCGCCGGCGCGCTGCTGCAATATGTTCAGGACACCCAAAAAAGCGCCCTGCCCCATCTCGACGGCCTGCGCGTCGAACGCCAGTCCGACGCCATCATTCTCGACGCCGCCTCGCGCCGCAATCTGGAGCTGGAGTGGAACCTGGCCGGCGGCTCCGAATACACCCTGGTCAGCGTCCTCGACCAGACCGTCACCGCCATGGGCGGCCGCAGCCTGCGCCGCTGGGTCAACCGCCCGCTGCGCGATCGCGCCACGCTCCAGCGCCGACACAACCTGGTCGAACAACTGCTGATCACCCGCGCCCACGACGGCCTGCGCGAACAGCTCCACGGCATCGGCGACATCGAACGCTGCCTGACCCGCGTCGCCCTCGGCTCGGCCCGCCCGCGCGATCTCTCCACGCTGCGCGATTCGCTGGCCTGCCTGCCCGCCCTGCGCCAGCAACTGCAAACCCTCGACGACGCCGAGGCGCAACGGCTGCATGGGACAATCGCCGAATACCCCGACGTCGTCGCCCTGCTGCAAGCCGCCATCATCGAATCGCCGCCGGCGCTGATCCGCGACGGCGGCGTCATCGCCGCCGGCTACGACGAACAACTCGACGAACTGCGCGCCCTGAGCGAAAACGCCGATCAGTTCCTGCTCGACCTCGAACAGCGCGAACGCGAGCGCACCGGCGTCGCGCAGCTCAAGGTCGCCTACAACCGCGTCCACGGCTACTACATCGAAATGCCGAAAACCCAGGCCGACAAGGCCCCGGCGGACTACCAGCGCCGCCAGACGCTGAAAAGCGCGGAGCGCTACATCACCCCCGAACTCAAGGGCTTCGAAGACAAGGTGCTGTCCGCCCGCGAACGCGCGCTGGCGCGGGAAAAGGCCCTCTACGACGCCCTGCTCAAGCGCCTGCTCGACTGGCTGACCCCGCTGCGCGCCACCGCCGCCGCGCTGGCCGAACTCGACACCCTCTGCGCCTTCGCCGAAAGCGCCGACCTCAACCACTACCAGAAGCCCACGCTCGGCGACGAACCCGGTCTGCGGCTCACCGCCAGCCGCCACCCCGTCGTCGAAAAAGTGCTCGACGACCCGTTCGTACCCAACGACGTCGAACTCGACGACGACCGCCGCCTGCTCATCATCACCGGCCCCAACATGGGCGGCAAATCCACCTACATGCGCCAGGTCGCCCTCATCATCCTCATGGCCCACATCGGCAGCTTCGTCCCCGCCGACGCCGCCGTCATCGGCCCCTTCGACCGTATCTTCACCCGCATCGGCGCCTCCGACGACCTCGCCTCCGGGCGCTCCACCTTCATGGTCGAAATGACCGAAGCCGCCAACATCCTCAACAACGCCACCGACCGCTCCCTCGTCCTCATGGACGAAATCGGCCGCGGCACCAGCACCTTCGACGGCCTCTCCCTCGCCTGGGCCTGCGCCGAAGACCTCGCCGCCCGAAGCCGCGCCTTTACCCTCTTCGCCACCCACTACTTCGAACTCACCGCCCTGCCCGACACCCACCCCGGCATCCACAACGTCCACATCGACGCCATCGAACACGACGACCGCATCGTCTTCCTACACAGCGTCAAGCCCGGCCCCGCGAACCAGAGCTACGGCCTGCAAGTCGCCCAGCTCGCCGGCCTGCCCGCCGCCGTCATCCGCAACGCCCGCCGCAAACTCGCCGAACTGGAAGCCCAGAGCGCCCGCCAGAACAGCTCCCCCCAACTTGGGCTCCCCCTCGACGACCCCAAGCCGCCCCACCCCGCCCTCAGCCTCATCGACAACACCGACCCCGACAACCTCACCCCCCGCCAGGCCCTCGACCTGCTCTACCAGCTCAAGGAGAAGTTGCGCGATCTTGATTAATATCAGTACCCCCCGCTCGCGGAACCGGCTAGAATCCGGTCAACAAACGGAGCACACAGGAGAAACGAATGACCTTTGTCGTCGCCGAAAACTGCATCAAATGCAAATACACCGACTGCGTCGAAGTCTGCCCGGTCGACTGCTTCCACGAAGGCCCCAACTTCCTCGTCATCGACCCCGACGAATGCATCGACTGCACCCTGTGCGAACCCGAATGCCCCGCCGAAGCCATCTTCGATGAAGAAGACCTCCCCGAGGATCAAAAGCAGTTCATCGAACTCAACGCCGAACTGGCGAAGGAATGGCCGGTCATCACCCAAATGAAAGACCCGCTCCCCGACGCCGAGGAGTGGGACGGCAAACCCGACAAGCTCCAATACCTGGAACGGTAAAAGCCCTGGGAGCGCCGGCGTCCCGCCGGCAAAAGGCATTTTGGAGATTTCACCGAGCCCGCCATCTCCTCCTCGCACTGGAAAACTGGATCCCGGCTTTCGCCAGGATGACGAAGCGCATCCACTCCAGCGACCTGGATAATGTCATCCCAGCGAAAGCCGGAATCCGGAAACGCCCCCCACAAGCCTCTACTCGCCAAACAGATCCCCTTCTTCCCCACGCCGCCCCGACAGCCCCAGATGCTGATAGGCGCGCTGCGTCGCGGTTCTGCCGCGCGGGGTGCGCATCATGAAGCCCTGCTGGATGAGGTAGGGTTCGATAACGTCTTCGATGGTGCCGCGCTCTTCGCCGATGGCGGCGGCGAGGGAGTCGACGCCGACGGGGCCGCCGTCGAATTTTTCGATGATGGCGAGCAGCAGGCGTCGGTCCATGTGGTCGAAGCCGTGGATATCGACGTTGAGGAGGTTGAGGGCGGCGTCGGCGACCTGACTGGTGACGCGCCCATCGGCCTTGACCTCGGCGTAGTCGCGGACGCGTCGCAGGAGGCGATTGGCGATGCGGGGGGTGCCGCGCGAGCGCTTGGCGATTTCGGCGCTGCCGCCGGGGGTGGCGTCGAGGTTGAGGATGCCGGCTGAGCGCTGGACGATGTGGGTGAGATCCTGGTTGTTGTAGAACTCGAGGCGCTGGACGATGCCGAAGCGGTCGCGCAGCGGCGAGGTGAGCAGGCCGGCGCGGGTGGTGGCGCCGACGAGGGTGAACGGCGGCAGGTCGAGCTTGATGGAGCGGGCGGAAGGGCCTTCGCCGATGACGATGTCGAGCTGAAAATCTTCGAGGGCGGGATAGAGGATTTCTTCGACGACGGGGCTGAGGCGGTGGATTTCGTCGACGAAGAGGACGTCGCCTTCTTCGAGGTTGGTGAGGATGGCGGCGAGGTCGCCGGCTTTTTCGAGGACGGGGCCGGAGGTCTGGCGCAGATTGGCTTGCATCTCGTGGGCGATGATGTGGGCGAGCGTGGTTTTGCCGAGACCGGGGGGGCCGAAGATGAGGACGTGGTCGAGCACATCGCCCCGACCCCGGGCGGCGTGGATGAAGATTTCCATCTGCTCGCGCACGGCAGGCTGGCCAATATAGTCGTCGAGCCGCTTGGGGCGGATGGTTTGCTCGATGGCCCGGTCGTCGCCGACGGGGGTCGGGTTGATGATGTCGTCGCGGTTCATAGCGCGCCCTTGAGAGCCCGGCGGATGATTTCTTCACTGCCCAAGCCCTGGGCGGGGACGGCGCGAACCATGCGGCTGGCTTCGGCGGGTTTGTAGCCTAGGGCCATCAGGGCTTCGGTGGCTTCGGCGACGGGGTCGGCGGCGACCGGTTTCGCGCCCGGAGCGGTGGGCGCGGCGAGGCCGAGGCCGGATTCCTTTTCGAGCCGGTCGCGCATTTCGACGATGAGGCGCTCGGCGGTTTTCTTGCCGATGCCGGGGATCTTGATCAGCGCGGCCTGGTCGCCGCCGAGGATGCAGCCGCGAAATTCGGCGGGATTCATGCTGGAGAGGATGGCCAGCGCCATTTTCGCGCCGACGCCGTTGACCTTGAGCAGCAGCCGGAACAGGCCGCGTTCGGCCTGGGTGAGAAAGCCGAACAGGATCTGGGCGTCTTCGCGGACGTGAAAGTGGGTGACGAGCGTGACTTCGCGCCCGGTTTCCGGCAGGTCGAAAATGGTGGACATGGGGGCTTCGAGTTCGTAG
>DRPO01000032.1 GCA_011330835.1 Gammaproteobacteria bacterium
GATTCCCGCTTTCGCGGGAATGACGGGGTAGTAGGCGTCAGCGGGAATGACAAGGCAGTAGACGTCAGCGGCAATGACGGGGGACGACCCTTCCACGAGATGCCCGCGCCTCCACAATCCCCGACGAAAGGCCCCCGATTTCAAGACTCCACCTTCCCGCGTGGTAAGATACGGGCCTTTTCCGACCATGCTACCTGCCCCGATGCTGATTGTCGTTTCTCCGGCCAAGAAGCTGGATTATGAATCCCCGTTGCCCATCAAACGCCATACCCAGCCGGCGTTTCTCGACCAGTCGCAGCTGTTGATCGACCGGATGCGCGCTTTTTCGGCGCTGGATATCGCCGAGTTCATGCAGGTGAGCATGAAGATCGCCGAATTGAATTTCGAGCGGTTCGAGCAGTGGAATCAGCCTTTTACGCCGGACAACGCCCGCCCGGCGGTGCTGGCGTTCAAGGGCGATGTCTATGAGGGGCTGCGGGCCAGCGAGTTTTCCGCCGATGATTTCGCCTTCCTGCAGAAGCATTTGCGCATTCTGTCCGGCCTCTACGGACTGCTGCGGCCGCTGGATCTGATGCAGCCCTACCGCCTGGAGATGGGGCGCAAGCTGGCCACCGAGCGGGGCAAGAATCTTTACGAGTTTTGGGGAGACCGGATTACCGAGGCGCTCAACAAGGAACTGGCGAAGCACGAGGTGAAGGCGCTGCTCAACCTCGCGTCGAACGAATATTTCAAGGCGGTGCGCCCGCGCAAGCTGGACGCGGAGATCATCACCCCGCAGTTCCGGGACTGGAAAAACGGCCAGTACAAGATGATCAGTTTCTACGCCAAGAAGGCGCGCGGCATGATGACGCGGTACATCACCGTCAACCGCATCGAGGAGCCGGAAGGGATCAAGGCCTTCGACATGGACGGCTATGCGTTCAACGAATCCATGTCCGATGGCGACAACTGGGTGTTCACCCGAAAATGCGCCTGATCACTTTCAACGCCAATGGCATTCGCGCCGCCGCGCGCAAGGGGTTCTTCCCATGGCTCGCCCGGCAGAACGCGGACGTGGTCTGCATCCAGGAGACCAAGGCGCAGGTTCATCAGCTCGAGGATCCGCAGTTCCACCCCGAGGGTTATCACTGCTACTACGTGGACGCCGAGAAAAAGGGCTACAGCGGCGTGGCCCTGTACGCCCGCAAGCCGCCCGACAAGGTCATTACCGCGATGGGCTGCGAGGAGTTCGACAACGAGGGCCGCTACGTGGAGGCGTGGTTCGGCAAGCTGGCCATCGTCTCGCTGTACGCGCCTTCCGGCTCGGCGGGCGATCATCGCCAGGCGTCCAAGGATCGCTTTCTCGATTACTTTCTCACCCACTTGCAGGCGCTGAAACGCAAGCGGCGCGACTACATCATCTGCGGCGACTGGAATATCGCGCACAAGAACATCGACCTGAAGAACTGGCGAAGCAACCAGAAGAATTCCGGCTTCCTGCCGCATGAACGCGCATGGCTGGATACCCTGTTCGACGAACTGGGCTACATCGACGCCTTTCGCGAGGTCAACCAGGAGGAACACCAGTACACCTGGTGGTCCAATCGGGGTCAGGCCTGGGCCAACAATACCGGATGGCGGATCGACTACCAGATCGCCTCGCCACGCTTGAAGGGCAAGGCGCGTTCGACGGCGATCTATCGCGACGAGCGTTTTTCCGATCATGCGCCATTGATCATGGAATACGATCTGGACATCTGACCGGGATGTCTGAAAAACCGCCCCAAAACGCCGAAGCGAACGGCGCGCCGCTGCACAACTGGCGCGACGCCCTGCTCGTCTATACCCGTCCCCGGGTCTTCGGCATGATCTTTCTCGGCTTTGCCGCCGGGCTGCCGTTTCTGCTGGTGTTTTCGACGCTGTCGGCCTGGCTGCGGGACGAGGGCGTCAGCCGCAGCGTCATCGGTTTTTTCAGTTGGGTGGGCGTCACCTATTCCATCAAGGTCTTCTGGGCGCCGGTCATCGACCGTCTGCCGTTGCCGGTATTGACGCGGTGGCTGGGCAAGCGCCGCTCGTGGATGCTGCTGGCGCAGCTCGGCATCGCCGCCGGGCTGGCGGGCATGGCGACGCTGGACGTTCATTCGCAAACCTCGCTGATCGCCCTGCTGGCGGTGCTGGTGGCGTTTTCCTCCTCGACGCAGGATATCGTCGTCGACGCCTATCGCATCGAGGCGGTGGACGAGGAATACCAGGGCGCGATGGCCGCGACCTATGTCTTCGGATACCGGATCGCGCTGCTGGCCGCCGGCGCCGGCGCGTTCTACATCGCCGAGTTCAGCTCCTGGCGGACGGCCTACCTGAGCATGGCCGCGCTGATGGGCGTCGGCCTGCTGACGACGCTGATCATCCGCGAACCGACCCATCGCGAGCCGCCGCAAGTGGCCAAACTGGAGAACCGGATCGACCATGCGCTCAAGCTGGACGCGGATGGAGACAATCCGCTGAAACGCCTGTCGCGCTGGTTCGCCAACGCCGTGGTCGCGCCGTTCGTGGAGTTCTTCAGCCGCAACGGCAAGGGAGCGCTGTGGATCCTGCTGCTGATCGCGATCTACAAGCTCAGCGACATCACCATGGGCGTCATGGCCAACCCGTTCTATCTCGACCTGGGATTCTCGAAAAAGGAGATTGCCGACGTCACCAAGGTGTTCGGCTTTTTCATGACCATTTTCGGCGCCGCGCTGGGCGGCGTTCTGGTGACGCGCTACGGCGTATTGCGGCCCCTGCTGCTCGGCGCGGCGCTGGTGGCGGCCACCAACTGCCTGTTCGCGCTGCTGGCCATCAGTTCGCCAAGCCTGACGCTGCTGGCGGCGGTCATCTCCGCCGACAACCTCAGCGGCGGACTGGCGACCTCCGCCTTCATCGCCTACCTTTCCAGCCTGACCAACCAGGCCTACACCGCCACCCAGTACGCCCTGTTCAGCTCGCTGATGACGCTGCCGGCCAAACTGCTGGGCGGCTTCTCCGGCGTCATCGTCGACGCCAGAGGCTACCCGTTCTTCTTTCTCTATGCCGCGCTGCTGGGGCTGCCAGCCATCCTGCTGGCGTACTTTCTGCTGCGCCGCCAATAGTCCCCTCTCCCCCTTGGGGGAGAGGGTTAGGGTGAGGGGGAGAACCGCATATCGGGATACACGGCGCGAGTACTTTTCGCGTTCAATACGGCTGAAAGCTAAACATATCCGGAATTTCGCGCATGAAATCCGGCGCTTCCTTGGCCGCATCCTGACCGGCGAC
>DRPO01000033.1 GCA_011330835.1 Gammaproteobacteria bacterium
ACCTACAAGGACGGGCAGACCGCCATGGCGCTGCATGTCGTGCAGGGCGAACGCGAGTTGGTGGCGGACAACCGGTCGCTGGCGCGATTCGAGCTGCGCGGCTTCCCGCCGATGGTGGCGGGCGCGGCGCGTATCCGGGTCACCTTTCAGGTCGACGCCGATGGCCTGCTCAACGTCACCGCCGAGGAGCTAACCAGCGGCGTCCAGGCGCGAATCGAAATCAAACCCTCCTACGGCCTGACCGATACCGAAATTGAGACCATGTTGCGCGATTCGATGGCGCATGCCCAGGAAGACCTGGAAGCCCGCCGCCTGCGCGAAGAGCAGGTCGAGGCCGAACGCGTCATCGAGGCGCTGGACGCCGCGCTGGCGAAAGACGGCGGCCGCCTGCTCGACGCGGCGGAGCGGAAGGCCATCGACCAGGCCCGCCAGCAACTGGTCGACGCCCGCCAGCAGAGCGATCATCAGGCCATCCGCCGCGCCATCGAAGCGGTTGAAAAAGCCTCCGAAACCTTTGTCGCCCGGCGCATGGACAGCAGCGTCAAATCGCTGATGTCCGGCCACCGGGTCGAGGAATTTGAATAGCGAGCCGCCATGCCCAAAATCATCATTCTTCCCCACGAGGAACTCTGCCCCGAAGGGACCATGTTCGAAGTCGAACCCGGCGTCAGCATCTGCGACGCGGCGCTGGCGCATGATGTCGAGATCGAACACGCCTGCGAAAAATCCTGCGCCTGCACCACCTGCCACGTCTACGTCCGCGAGGGACTCGATTCGCTCCCCGAGGCCAGCGACGAGGAAGAGGACATGCTCGACAAGGCCTGGGGCGTCGATCCCGATTCCCGGCTCAGCTGCCAGGCCATCGTGCAGGATGAAGACCTGGTGGTCGAAATTCCCAAGTACACCATCAACCAGGTTTCGGAAAATCACTGAGGTGTGAATCATGAAGTGGACCGACACGCTCGATATCGCCATTGCCCTGGACGAGGCCCGTCCCGACGTAGACCCCAAAACCGTCAATTTCGTCGAGCTGCGCGACTGGGTGCTGGCGCTGGACGAGTTCGACGATGACCCCGAGCATTCCGGCGAACGCATTCTCGAAGCCATCCAGATGGCCTGGATCGAGGAAAAGGAATAGTCTGGCCTGGATCAGGCCAGTTGCCGCTTGATGATGTCGGCGACGCGAAAGGCGTTGGCGTAGATGGTGAACGTCGGCGTCACGCTGCCGCCGTTGGGCATGAAAGCGCCATCGGTGACGAACAGGTTGTCCACGCCGTGGACGCGACAGTCCGGATCCAGCGCCGAGGTTTTCGGGGAGTGGCCGAAACGCAGGCCGCCGGCGACCAGGTTCGGCGTCGGGGAGCTATAGACGTTGCCCCAGGCGCGGGTGGCGCCCATGGCGCGCATGACTTCCACGCCGCGATCGACCAGGTATTGGCCGACCTTGAGGTCGTGGGGGTGATAGCCGGCGCGGATGCGGGCTACCGGAGAACCCCATTTGTCCTTTCGCGAGCCATCCAGCGCGACGTAGCATTGATCGGTCGGCAGCCAGTCGCAGAACACTTCGAACTTGAAATCCTTCGAACGGGTGAAGTGGGACTTAATGCGCTGTTTCAGCGGCGAGCCCCAGAGCAGCTTGCCATCGTCTCGCCACTTGAGGCTGTTGGCGTCGGATGTGGGGGAGGGCGGATCGAAGACGAAATCCAGCGTGCCGCCCTTGATTGGCCGATCGGCCAGCTTGCGGTCGTCGATGATGTACCAGTCCTGCAACGCGCGGTTGAAGAACGGGCCGAGAACGCGAAACCCCTTGATCTCTTCCTCGCTGAAATGCTCGAAATCGAAGACGCCGTAACCGGTTCCGCCCGCGCAGCAGTGGAGATTCTTGCCCAGTTGGCCGTGGCGGTTGCCGATGCCGTCCGGATGCTTCGGGCCCGGCGAGCTGAGCAGCAGGCGGGCCGATTCGATGGCGTAGCAGGCGACAACGATAATCCGGGCGTGAATGTCCCGTGATCGTCCCTGCCGGTCGAAGTAGCTGACCGAGACGGCGTTGCCCCTGGCGTCGGAGTTGATGCGATACGCCTTGGCGTGGTCGATGATTCGGCAGTTGCCGCTGGCGAGGGCGTCGTTCAGCAGCGCGGCGCGGGCGCTGCCCTTGGCGCCGGAATGACAGCCGTAACTGCCGCAATAGCCGGAATACTCGCAGGCGTTGCGGCCATTGAAGGGTTTGGAAAGGATGGCGCGCGCCATCGGCAGCGGGCGCAGGCCGAGCTTGCGGCAGGTCTTGTCGAAACGCTCGGCGATGGGGTGTTCGCGGGTCGGCGGAAACGGATAGTCCGGGGTCGAGCGCGGCTCCAGATGCGGGTGCGGGACGACATGGCCGGAAACCCCCACCACTTGCTCGACGCGGCGGTACCAGGGCTCCAGATCCTCGTAGCTGATCGGCCAGTCCACGACATTGGCGCCCTCGATCGGGCCGAAGGTGGACAGCAGTCGGAAATCCACCGGCTTGAGGCGGTGAAAATAGCCGGAC
>DRPO01000034.1 GCA_011330835.1 Gammaproteobacteria bacterium
GAAGTGATTCTGCCCCTGGGCAAGACCTTCTGGTCGCCGGCTTTCGGCATGCTCAAGGATCGCTTTGGTCTATCGTGGATGATCAACGTGGTTTGAAAGTAGTCATGGCCTCACTATGCCTCCTGACGGGTGGGACTAAAGTCCCGCTTCCTCAGGATGCGCGGCCTCTTGAGCGCGAGAAGTATATAATGACGCGAAAGTTCCTCGAGGAAATTCCCGATGGATAGAGAAGCTGAAGTCAAGGCGATGATTTCGAGTGTGATGCGCCAGAATGCTGACAAGCTCAAAGGTCATAAAGTCTATCTTTTCGGCTCGCGCGCAACCGGTTCCGCGAGGGAGCGTTCCGATTTCGATGTTGGCGTGTGGGGGGAAGAGGCTTTGCCGCTCCCCGTCTTTTTTGAGATTGAAGATCAACTGGAGGCGTTACCCACGCTATACCGGATCGATTGGCTGGATTTCAATCGCGTCTCCGACCGGTTCAGGGAGAGGGCAATGCGTCACAAGGAGCTGATTTATGGCTGACTCCGTGGACTGGATACTTGAGGATTTTGGTGATGCGCTGGAGCGGTTGAGGGAGGCGCTCGACAAGCCCGTGGAGCAGGATCTTCTCAAGGCGGGGTGTATTCAATACTTCGAGTTTTGTTTTGAATTGGCGTGGAAGTCGATAAAAATGGTGTCGGCGCTCGTCGGGTTGCCCGAATGTCTTTCGCCAAAGACCTGTTTGCGCCAGGCGTTTTCTCAGGGGTGGCTTGCGGATGAAGAGATTGGACTGGAAATGCTGAATGCGCGCAACAGGATGTCGCACACCTATGACGCGAGAAAAGCTCTGGAGATTTACGAAAGGCTGCCGACGTTTCATGCTGAAATGGTTTCTCTGCTTGAGCAATTGCGCATGGCCGCGAAACGCTAGTAGAAGCCGCATTCTGGCTATCCCCCCGGATCCCAAGCCGGTATAATCGCCGATTTTTGGCGGATTACCGTTGGCTATGGAACTCAATCCCGTTTTTTCGACAATCGAAGACTTGAAGGCGCGCGTGGATGCCCTCAGGGGGTATCTTTGACTACGATGTAAAACAGGAACAGCTCGAAGAGGTCAGTCGGCTGCTGGAGGATCCGGATATCTGGAACGATCCCGAGCGGGCGCAGAAGCTGGGGCGTCAGCGGGCCCAATTGGAGGCGGTGGTGAAGACCATTGCCGATCTGGACGCGGGGCTCGCGGATGCGGCGGAGTTGCTGGAGATGGCCCGCGACGAGGAGGACGCGGAGACGGCGGCGGCCGTTGAAGCGGATCTGGAGTCGTTTTCCCGCGATGTGGAGAAGCTGGAGTTCCAGCGGATGTTTTCCGGCGAGATGGATTCGGCCAACGCGTTTCTCGATATCCAGGCGGGTTCTGGCGGCACCGAGGCGCAGGATTGGGCGGAGATGCTGCTGCGCATGTATCTGCGCTGGGGCGAGCGCAAGGGGTTCAAGACGGAGCTAATGGAGGTTTCCGCCGGCGAGGTGGCGGGGATCAAGAGCGCGACGGTGCGTTTCGAGGGCGATTACGCCTTTGGCTGGTTGCGCACGGAGATTGGCGTCCACCGGCTGGTGCGCAAGTCGCCGTTCGATTCGGGCAATCGGCGGCATACTTCGTTCGCGGCGGTCTTCGTTTCGCCCGAGGTCGATGACGATATCGACATCGAGATCAATCCGGCGGATTTGCGCATCGATGTCTATCGCGCTTCGGGGGCGGGCGGTCAGCACGTCAACAAGACCGAATCGGCGGTGCGCATCACTCATTTGCCGACCAATACCGTGGTGCAGTGCCAGAACGACCGCTCCCAGCACAAGAACAAGGATATGGCGATGAAACAGCTCAAGGCGAAGCTGTACGAGCTGGAGGTGCAAAAGCGCAACGCCGAACACCAGGCGGTGGAGGACGCCAAGTCCGATATCGGCTGGGGCAGCCAGATCCGCTCCTACGTGCTGGACCAGTCGCGCATCAAGGATCTGCGCACCGGCGTGGAGACCGGCAATACCCAGGCGGTGCTCGACGGCGACCTGGATCCCTTTATCGAGGCGAGCCTGAAATCCGGCCTCTGACCGGCGTCTCAGACAGACCAACCAACCCAATACGATCATGTCCGAAACACAGCAGGAAGAACACAAGCTCATCGCCGAACGGCGAGAGAAGCTCAGCCAGTTGCGCCGCGAGGGCGTGGCCTTTCCCAACGATTTCCGCCGCAATGTCGTCGCTGGCGAGCTACACGCCGAATACGACGAAAAGCCGCGCGAGTTTTTCGAAGAGAATCCGGTGCGCGTCGCCGTGGCCGGGCGGATGATGGCCAAGCGGGTGATGGGCAAGGCGAGTTTCGCCGCGTTGCAGGACATGTCGGGGCGAATCCAGATCTACGTTCAGCGCGACGCCTTGCCGGAGGGCGGCTACGCGGCGTTCAAGAGCTGGGATATTGGCGACATTCTTGGCGCCGAGGGCGTGCTGTTCAAGACCAACAAGGGGGAGCTGAGCGTCAGGGTCGATGCGTTGCGGCTGCTGACCAAGTCGTTGCGGCCCCTGCCGGAAAAATTCCACGGCATGACCGACACCGAGCAGCGTTATCGCCAGCGTTACGTCGACCTGATCATGAACGAGCCGGTGCGCGAGACGTTCCGCCAGCGCAGCCGGATCATCCAGTTCATTCGCGAGTACCTGAACGCCCAGGATTTCCTTGAGGTGGAAACGCCGATGATGCAGGTGATCCCTGGCGGCGCGACGGCGCGGCCCTTTACCACCTACCACAACGCGCTGGACATGGAGCTCTACCTGCGGATCGCGCCGGAGCTGTATCTCAAGCGGCTGGTGGTCGGCGGTTTCGAGCGCGTTTACGAGATCAACCGCAACTTCCGCAACGAGGGGCTGTCGACGCGCCACAACCCCGAGTTCACGATGCTGGAGTTCTACGAGGCCTACGCCGATTACCACGATCTGATGAATCGCACCGAGGACATGCTGCGCAAGCTGGCGGAACACGTGCTCGGGACGACCGCCGTCGTCTATGGCGAGGATACCTTCGACTTCGGCCAGCCGTTCCGGCGCATGTCCGTCAAGGAATCCATCCTGGCCTTCAATGACGACATCGAGCCCGCCATGCTGGACGATCTCGATCAGGCTCGCGCGGTCGCCGAACGGCTCGGGATTCCACTCAAGGACAGCTACGGCCTGGGCAAGGTGCAGATCGAGATCTTCGAGAAAACCGTCGAACACCGCCTGATGGAGCCGACCTTCATCACCGCCTATCCAGCCGAGGTCTCCCCGCTGGCGCGGCGCAATGACGAAGATCCGTTCGTCACCGACCGGTTCGAGTTCTTCGTTGGCGGTCGCGAGATCGCCAACGGCTTTTCCGAACTCAATGACTACGAGGATCAGGCCGAGCGTTTCCGCCAGCAGGTGGCCGAGAAAGACGCCGGCGACGATGAGGCCATGCACTTCGACGCGGACTACATCCGCGCGCTGGAGCACGGCATGCCGCCCACCGCTGGCGAGGGTATCGGCATCGACCGGCTGGTGATGCTACTGACCAACTCGCCGTCCATCCGCGACGTGCTATTGTTTCCCCATATGCGACCGGAATAGCGACGCCCCCTCACCCCAACCCTCTCCCCCGAGGGGAGAGGGGGGGTGGTCTGAACGGGGGGGTATTTCTGGTCGCGAGAGGCCTATCACATTTTGCCGTCACGCGGGGCTGGGAAATATGATCCACCCTGCATTTGACTGTCATGCGGTGCATTAGAATATACTTCTCGCGATCAAGAATACCCCATTCATGGCGCGCGTCTTTTCGCCGATAGCGACGTTGCAAAAACTTGACGTAGCCCCAC
>DRPO01000035.1 GCA_011330835.1 Gammaproteobacteria bacterium
GTCAGGATGACCTGGGTCTCATTGGTAAAGCCTTTCGGAAACAGCGGTCGCAACGGGCGGTCGATCAGGCGCGCGGTGAGAATCTCTTTCTCGCTCGGGCGACCCTCGCGACGGAAGAACCCCCCCGGGATGGAACCGGCGGCATAGGTCTTCTCCTGGTAATCGATGGTGAGCGGAAAGAAGTCGCGCCCCTCGACGGCCTCCCTGGCCGCAACCACGGTGGCCAGCACCACGGTCTCCTCCATATTGACCAGCACCGCGCCATCCGCCTGACGGGCGATCTCGCCGGTCTCGAGGACGACCTTGTGGTCGCCATACTGAAACTCTTTCTTGATTGCTGTCACGTTGGCTTCCCCTCGATGGCGACCGGACTCAACGACGCAGGCCGAGACGCTGAATCAGCTCACGATAACGCTCGACATCCTTGCGTTTCAGGTAGTCCAGCAGCTTGCGACGGGAGTTGACCATGCGCACCAGACCGCGGCGCGAATGATTGTCGTGCTTGTGTTCCTTGAAGTGCTCGGTCAGTTCGACGATGCGCCGGGTCAACAGGGCGACCTGGACCTCGGGCGAGCCGGTGTCGTTGTCTCCGCGAGCGAACTCTTCGATGATGGCTTTCTTGTCTGCTGCGCTCATTGTCATGGTGATGTCTCCGGTGAGGCTCCCGCCGTAGCGGAATGGAAAGGCCGGCGTCCGACAATGAGTTCAGAGCGCCGACGGATCGAATCATGTAAAAGGGCGGGAATTATCCCTTCCGCGCCGGGCGATTGCAAGGCCAGAGACCGCTGGCGTCTCCCCATTTTTTCATCTCATTGCCCCCAGTAAGCCGGGCGCATCAGCGAACAGGTCGGGTGGTGGTGGCGCGGTGGCTCCCGAATGTCGCCTGCGGCGCAACCAGGGGTGGAAGATGACCCGGGCTGCGCTGAACAGGTGTTGCCAGCCGGCCAACAGGCTGTAGAACGGGAAGGTCGGAGATTTCCGGGATTTCTGGCGCCGGGCTTTCTCCAGCAGTTTGCCGCCTTCTTCCTGATAGGATGCCAGTAAGGCCCAAGCCAGACTCGCCAGCGCCACCAGGTTCTGCAACGTGGTGAAACGCCGTGCCTGCACGCCCTCCAGATCAAATCCCTGCTTGGTGAAGCGGTAGCCTTCCTCGCAGGCCCAACGGTCCAGGTAACTGTGAATCAATCGCTCTCCCTGACGGCGTCCCCGCACTGGCCGGGTCGTCACCAGCACCAAGGGTTCCCGCTTGCCGTGACGCACCACAACCATCCACAGCGGCCTGTCGGGATACTCGCGCAAGGCCACTCGGGTAATGCCAAACGGCACTTCCTTCTCCTGACCCCGACGCAGGCTGCCCCGGTGCTTCAGGGGCAACTCACGTGCAATCTGCTGGGCGGTCTTCTGGGTATTTCGCCACAGCCAGTACCGCTGATTGGCCGCACGCACCAGAACATTCCTGTCGTTCTCGATCCATGCCTTCCACAGATTGCCGCGATCCCCGCCCCGGTCAATCACCCATAGGGGCTTCGCCTTGAGGTGCCGTTGTACCTCTTCCATCACCGTCAGAATGTCCCGATTCTCGCTCCGATAACCCGCACGATTGGGGGATAGTAAGCGGGTGATCAGTGGGAACGTGCTACCACGCTTTACATCCCGGGCAACTACGCTCAGCAGGGGGTAACCACCCACAATGTCGCCCTTGTCTCCATCCCGCACTCGTCCCCGCAGTTCACTCTTGGGCGCGCCATCCCGGTTCAAGTCCCCCGGGTCGATGGCCAGAATCATGTCTTCGGTCACCAGGGGCGCAATCTGCTGGAGTTGCAGTTGCTCCGCCGTCCAGCTCACCTCGTCATGTTTGGCCAGCATGCGGGAGATCCGTTTCTGGGTGTGGTGCAGCCGACAGGGCTCCTTGAGCGATCGGGCGATCTCCGACTGCTTGAGCGTGCCGCTGGTGAGAATGCCGAAGGTCGTCTCCAAGATGAGCTTCCTGACTGGTCGCTTGATGAGGGGAGGCAAGGCATCCACCCAGTTGCTCAGACGGACTTTCCATTTGGCGCGTTCTCTGGCATCTTGTGTCATCGGAGTTTTCCTTGGGGTTCAAGGGTTTGTGTGTACCTCCATTTTACCTCATCGAAAACTCCGATTCTTCATCTTTGGCCCATCTTTCCTTTTGTTTTCAACCCCTTAAAAGTACGCCTTTGAGAAAATGGGGAGACGCTAGTAAAGAATGGTGAGACCAGGGTAATCGCGCTTAATTGCCATTGACCTGACAAGGCGCAGGCCCGATCAAGCGTAGCGGATCGGGCAGCGGCGCAATTGCGCGCCGCCGCCGCAGCCGGTTCCGCGGTACTTGAACCGGCCTACAGCGGTTTTTTGCCATAGGGGCTTGGGTCCGATCCAGCCGGGTGGATCGGACGACAGCGCCAAGCCTTTGAAACCAGGGAACGTCGAGCGAAATGAAACGCGGCTGCCCTGTTGGTCGAGACGCTCCTTGCCCGCATTTCTCACCATCCTTCTACTGGGACGACCCAGTGGCGCGTCATGGCTGGCTTTCGCTCGGTTGGAGTGCTCGACATCGTGTCGGCCATGCCTGCGCGCTCCTCGGTCGCGAAAGCCACCCATGACGCACCCTGGATCCGTCTCGCTACGAACGCTGGTGAGAAATGCGGGCTTGTCGCCTGTCGAGGCATTCCTGCTACAATAGAAAGCCTTCGCTACCTCATTTTCCGCGAGGATCACTGATGCAACTGGCCGAAGCGCTTTTTCGCGGGACCGCTACCGCGCCAAGCCGCGCGCGGCGCCATCTGCCGCTGGCGATCCGATGGTCTTTGAGTATCGCCGCGTTGATCGCCCTGGTCATGGTGCTGTTCGGCTGGGCCCTGATCGACGGGCAGCGCGACAGCTATCAACGCCAGACCCGCCAGCTGGGGCAGGTCATCGCCGATCAACTGGCCGATGCCGCCACCGAGCCGCTGATGGCGGAAGATCGCTTTGCATTGAGCCTGCTGCTGTCGCGCCTGCGCGAGCATCCGCTGATCCACGCCATGCAGGTGGTTGATTTCGAGAACGGCGTCGTTGCGCAAAGCGGCGAGCCGGACGCATTCATCCGCGCCGGCGACAACGAGGGGCGTTTCGTTGCGACGATCCGCTACCAGGGCACGCCGGTCGGTCAGGCGCGGATCCTGATCGATACCCGGGCGCAGCAGACGCGGATGCACCGGCAACGGCAGTTGCTGGAGTGGACCGCGCTCGGGCTGATCCTGCTCGGCGCCTCGCTCGCGATCCCGCTCGCGCGCGGCTTCAGCCGGCCGATTACCGAGCTGGCGGAGGCGGGGGAAGCGTTGCGCCGCGGCGAGCCGGTGGTGCTCGGAGGCTGCCGCCGCAACGACGAGATCGGTGCGGTCGCCACGCGTTTCCTCGAGTTGGCGGAGGGCATGGCGCGCAAGGAACAGGCCGAGAATGCGTTGTCACGCTATGTTTCGCCCGACCTGGCCGAGGAGATCCTTTCCGGGCGGCTCGACCGACCCGGCGGCAAGACCATCGAAGGCAGCGTGTTGTTCTGCGACATTGTTGGTTTCACCAGCTTGTCCGAGCATCTTGCGCCGGAAGAGGTCAGCGCCCTGCTGAACGATTACTTCCGCTATTTCACGCTTGCCAGCGCCAGTTGCAATGGCATGGTCGATCAGTTCATCGGCGATTGTATCGTCATCGTTTTCGGCGTGCCGCGTCCGGATCCGGACCATGCACTGCATGCGGTGGTTTGCGCGGCGCTGATCCAGACCCTGACCGATGAGCTGAATCAGCGTCGCGCGCGCGA
>DRPO01000036.1 GCA_011330835.1 Gammaproteobacteria bacterium
CGATAGCAAGGCGCTAAAACGCAGGCATAGTGGGGCTACGTCAAGTTTTTGCAACGCCGCTATCGGCGAAAAGACGCGCGCCATGAATGGGGTATTCTTGAGCGCGAGAAGTAATTATGACAGGTATCGATACAAACGCCGACGCGCGACTGGTCTTCCACCCCCGCGATGATCTCGGCGAGATGCTCGAAGCCGCCCGCTTGCTGGCCGCCCATGACCCCGCGCCCATCTCCGTACGGGTCACCCATGCGTTGTTCGTTGGAGACGCCGAGGACAAACTGCGCCAGGCCGGCGTCGGTCACATCTGGAGCTGCGATGCGGTCCCCCACCCCAGCAATGCGGCGCCCCTGGCCGAACTGCTCGCCCGGGCGCTTCGGGCGAATGACTTGCTATAGCCCCATTCGGAATCGAATGCCAATCACTCCCGCTCCCCCTCGTCATTCCGGGCTGAGAGGAACGAAGACCCGGAATCCATGCCGCTGCACTGGATTCCCGCCTTCGCGGGAATGACGGGGTGCGGGTTCGGCGACGGAGTGAAACTTCGCAATCTGAATCGAACGCCAATCACTCCCGCTTCCCCTCGTCATTCCGGGCTGAGTGGAGCGAAGACCCGGAATCCAGGCGGGGCAGGCGAAGAGGGTATTCCCGATCGCGAGGTCCGTTTACGATCCGGCCTCCGGCCCTTCCAGCGCCTCCAGCTCCAGGCCTTCGATCTGTTGCAGGGTGGAGCCGGCGATAGCTTCGAGGTCGCCGTACATGCCCACGGTGGCTTGCATGACGCGGTCGATCTGTTCCTCGCGCTTGGCCCATTGCTTGGTGATGACTTTCTTCTCGCGGTCGAGGTCCGCCCGCATGGTGGAGAAGGCTTCGACGATGGCTTCGACCCGCTGGCGGAACCGGGGGCCGGTGAGATACCGGTAGACCATTTCGGTCTTGGTCTGCTGGCCTTCGCTGGCCAGCCGCGCCTGGGCGACTTCGATCAGGGACTGGCGCAGCACCGCGGCCACCGGCAGGGCGACGCGGGGATGGGTGACCCAGACGCCGTCGATGGCTTCGAAGGTTTCCACGCCCCGGGGCAGGGCGTGGCTGATGATGACCGAGATTTCGGCCTTGGCGGCGCGCTGGTCCTTGCGCAGCTTGGGCAGCCAGGCGTCGTTCCAGTTCTTGGTGCGCTTGGTCTCCCACAGGATGGTTCCGCTGGGGGAGCCGCCGGCGCCGTTGACGCGCTGAATCACGTCGCCGCCGAATTCGCCCTTGGGCACCGGCTCGATGCTATCGAACGGGAAACGCTTCTCCAGCAGCTCCTCCAGCGCCAGCTCCTGCACCTCGCCCTGCAACTGCTGCGAGCCCTGCTCCGCCTTGCGCTTGAGTTCCTCGATCTGGCGCTGCATGGCGGCGATGGTTTGTTCCTTCTCGGATACCTTCAGTCCCAGCGCTTCCTCCGCCTCCTTTCTGGCCTGGGCGCGGGTTTCCTCCAGGCTTTGCTGGACGCGTTTTTCCACCGTCAGCTCCATCTCCCTTCGGGCGTCGTCCAGTTCGCGCTCCTTGCGCAACAGCTCGGCCTGAGCCTTCTGCGCCGCCGCCAGCTTTTCGTCCCGTTGCTTGAGCACCGCCTGCAACTCCTCCAGCGCCCGGGTTTTCTCGTCGAGATCGGTGGCCAGCGCCAGCCGCGCCTTTTTCGCCTCGGCCTCGGCGATGGCGGCGCGATCCTTCTTGAGCCGGGCCTCGACCTGGCTGGCGATCTCCTCGTCCAGCTTCTTGCGGGTTTCCGTCAACTGCTTCTCGCGATCGCGCATCGCCTGTTCGCGCCGGGCGATCTCCTCATCCTTTTCCGCCAGCCGCGATTCGAACTGCCGGCGCGTCGATTCGATCAACGGCGCCGCCAGCGATTCGGTCAGCTTGATCTCGGTTTTGCAGTTGGGACAGACGATGGTTGGCTCGGTCATGGCCGGACTCCGTGGAAATGCGCTCTCCGACCATACCAAAGCCCCGGCGGGCGAGGCCAGACAGTCGGAGCCAATTCGCGTAAACTGCGCAGCTTCTTCACATGGAATCAATGACCTATGAAACCATTGGTCCTCACGCCGGGGGAGCCCGCCGGCATCGGCCCGGACATAACCGTCATGATGGCGGTGCGCGGCGCGCTCGACCGGATGGTCGTTGTCGGCGATCCCGATGTGCTGTCCGCGCGGGCCAGACAACTCAGGTTGAAGCTGAATCTGTCCGAATACTCCGGCGGCAGGCTCAAGCGCCACGCGCTGAATATCATCCCCGTTCCGGTCGGGGCACCGGTACAGCCGGGGCGGCTCGATGTCAGAAACGCCCGGTATGTGCTCAAGACGCTCGATCTGGCCGCGCAAGGCTGTCTCCAGGGCCGATTCGCGGGGTTGGTCACCGGTCCGGTGCACAAGAGCATCATCAACCAGGCGCGGATTCCGTTTACCGGACACACGGAATATCTGGCCCGGCTGTGTGGTAGCCAGAAACCCGTCATGCTGCTGACCGCGCAGACATTGCGCGTCGCGCTGGCGACCACGCACCTGCCGCTGAAGGATGTTCCGGCGGCCATTACCCGCGAAACGCTGGTCGAGGTGCTGACCATTTTGCACAACGATCTCGAAAAACGCTTTCGTATCGACAATCCGCATATCCTGGTGTGCGGACTCAACCCGCATGCCGGTGAAGACGGACATCTGGGCACGGAGGAAATCGAAACCATCATTCCAACGCTGGAGGCGCTGCGCGACAAGGGACTGAATCTCACCGGCCCCCTGCCCGCCGACACGGTGTTCACGCCCCGCCACATGGTGGATGCCGACGCGATTCTCGCGATGTACCACGACCAGGGATTGCCGGTGCTAAAGCATGTCGGCTTTGGCTCGGCGGTGAATGTAACGCTGGGCCTCAAGATCATCCGCACCTCGGTCGATCACGGCACCGCGCTGACGCTGGCGGGAACCGGCAAGGCGGAAACCGGCAGCCTCAAGGCCGCGATTCTGCTGGCGAATCAATTGGCTCATGGGGGCTGACCGCACACCCGTGTTCAGACCAGCCTGGTGGCTGCCGGGGCTTCACGCGGGGAAGCTTTGGCGTGAACTCCCTGCGCGCTATTTGGTCAGCGACAGGAACAGTTCCGGCAGTTTTTCCGGCAGTCGGTCGATGTGGTCGATGACCATGTACTGCTGACCAAAGATGTCGCCAACGTAGTCATCGGCGCGGGGGTCGAGGTTGATGCAGTAGGTATAGATGCCTTCACTGTCGAGTTCGCGCATCGCGCGATGGGCGTCTTCGATGAGCAGGCGGTCGTCGTCCACGTCGATGTCGGACGGTTCGCCGTCGGTGAGGATCAGCAGCAGTTTCTTGTCGGCGCGGCGGGCGGCGAGGTAGTGGCCGGCGTGACGCATGGCGGCGCCCATGCGGGTGGACCAGCCGGCTTCCATGGCGGCGAGGCGGGCCTTGACCTCGTCGCTCCAGGGTTCGGTGAAGCCCTTGATGTGCTGGTAGCGGACTTCGTGCCGGGTGTTGGAGGAGAAGCCGGCGATGGCGAATTCGTCGCCGAGGTTGTCGATGGCCCAGGCGAGCAGGGCGACCGCTTCCTGGCTGAGTTCGAGGATGGTCTGTTCGCCGCCGGGAACGGTTTGGGACAGCGATTCGGAGAGATCGAGCAGCAGGGTGACGGCGATGTCGCGGCCGTCGTGGCGATGGCTCATGTTGATGCGCGGATCGGGGTTGGCGCCACTCTTGAAGTCGATCAGCGAGCGGATGGCGACGTCCAGGTCCAGCTCGCTGCCCTCTTCCTGATAACGGGTGCGCACGTACTGTTGCGGCTTGAGCAGGTCGAGCACGCGCTTGAGCCGCTTGGCGAGAGCCTCGTGGCGCTTGAGCAGTTTGTCGATGAAGGCCGCGTCGCCCGGCGGGTGCAGGCTTTCGTAGAGGCTGACCCAGTCGGGGCGGTAGGTCTTGGTCTGATAGTCCCATTCGGGGTAGTGGCGCGGCGGCAGGCCTTCCAGCTCCTGTTCGATCTTTTTCGATTGCTGCTCGGCCTCGAACATCTCCTCCTCATCGCCTTCCTCGATGAATTTCCACAGATGGCGGTTGTCGTCGCGGTAATCCACCTCGGTGTTTTCGAATCGGACATTGGCTTGCAGGTCGGAGGCCTGACGGGTGCGGGCGATGAACGAGATGGCGATGCTGGCGATTTCCTCCAGGCTGGCGGGGCCGTCTGCTAGCGCCGCGTGGAAACGTTCGACGAATTCCAGCAGGTCGGGATTCTTGTAGGGATGATCCGGGTTGAGAATGGCGTAGGAGAACATCGCCAGCCGATGGCGGATGCAGGATTCCTTATCCGGATCGCAGTCGTCCTCGCCGGGAAAGGGGTGCAGCGCCAGCCACAGGCGGCGCAGTCCGGGGTATTCGCGCATCGCCAGCGTTTCGACGCGGCAGTCCTCGAACATTTCGATGGCGATGCGCTGAAACGGGCTGTAGTTGTCGGCGAAGATACTGGCGCTCCAGCGCTTGTGCGCGGCGACATGGGCCAGCAACGCGCGATAGCGGTCGAGGCCGCTGACGCCGTTGCGGTCGTCATAGACATCGGGGATGCGGATGCCCAGGGCGTTGAAATAGGGCTGCGGCTTGCGCAGCTCGTCGAAGCCTTCCGAATAGGGGACGAAATGATCGGTCTGGCCCCACAGCGCGCGCAGGTAGAGCGACAGCTTGCGCTCGTGGTCGGCGAACAGCGTGCCGTGGCGCTCGCGCTGCAACACCGCGCGGCTGTCGGCGGATTGCAGGCTGAAATAGTCCTGCTGCCGCTCGGGGTGGCTCTTGTAATTGCGCACGCCGTAGTCCACCCACTGCTTCAGTCCTTCCAGCGAGAGCTGGTTCAGCAGGTAGGGCATGTGCGCCAGCATCTCGGGCAGGCCGGGGCTGGGGATGGTGGTGTGAAAGCCGTGAATGGAGCCGGTGGTGCGCTCCATCATGTCCATCACGATCTCGATGTAATGGCTGAACTGCTCGACGCTGCCGAGCCGGCGGGCCGCTTCCGCGAGCGTTTGCAGAAACGGCAGGATCGCCTTGCCGTTGGGCGTGCGCGACATGCGCCAGACGGTCTGCGAGACCAGCGATAGTGTGGATTCATCCAGTCTGGCGGCGACCTGGGGCATTTCCTCCAGATAGACCAGCACCGGCTCGAAACCGCGGCCGATCATGCAGATCAGCGAGGCGCCGTCGAGATAGTCCCGAACGCCCGTCTCGCTCAGCAAGGCCAGCGCTTCTTCCATGTAGTCGCCGAAGACCTCCTCCAGCTCGGGGAAGCTGCAACTGAGTTGGGCGCGGTAGTCGGTGCGTTGCTCTTCGCTCAGGCTCATGGCTATCCGCCGGGGTTATTCGAAAACGGCGTCGATGGCGTGGTCCAGCGTCGAGCGGATGTCGGCGTCATCGGTGATCGGGCGCACCAGCGCCATGCGGCAGGCGTCGCGCGGCGCAATGCCCTCGGCGATCAGGCTGGCGGCATAGACCAGCAGGCGAGTGGAGATCCCCTCGTCCAGCCCGTGTCCCTTGAGGTTGCGGGCGGCTTCGCCGACCTGCACCAGCTTCGCGGCGGTGGTGCTGTCGATGCCGGTCTCCTTCTCGACGATGCTGGCCTCGAGTTCAGGCTCGGCGTAGTCGAAATCCATGGCGACGAAACGCTGCTTGGTGGATTGTTTCAGATCCTTCATCAGGCTCTGGTAGCCGGGGTTGTAAGAGATCACCAGCTGGAAATCGTCATGCGCCGGCACCACTTCGCCTTTCTTGTCCAGCGGCAATGCGCGGCGGTGATCGGTGAGTGGATGGATGACCACGGTGGTGTCCTGACGCGCCTCGACCACCTCATCGAGATAGCAGATGGCGCCGATGCGCGCGGCGACAGTCAGCGGGCCGTCCACCCAGCGGGTCCCCCCGGCGTCCAGCAGATAGCGCCCCACCAGATCGGAAGCCGTCATGTCTTCGTTGCAGGCGACGGTGATCAGCGGCTTGCCCAGCTTCCAGGCCATGTACTCGATGAAACGCGACTTGCCGCAGCCGGTGGGGCCTTTCACCATCACCGGCAAGCGGCGCGCGTAGGCGGCCTGATAGAGTTCCACCTCGTTGGCCAGAGGCTGGTAAAAGGGCTCGGATTCGATTTGGTATTGCTCGATATCGCTCATTGTTATGTGCTCGCGTTGAATATACCTGTTGCGACCAGGAATACCCCATTCAGGGCGCGTAGATTTTCGTCGAGAGCAAGGCGTAAAAACGCAGGCATAGCGGCGCTACGTCAAGTTTTTACAACGCAGCTATCGGCGAAAAGATGCGTGGCATGAATGGGGTATTCCTGGTCGCAACAGGTATAAAAAGCCCCCGACCTGCGGGGGCTCTTCATAGCCATTGGCCGGTAGCGGCTTACTTGTGTACGCCGAGTTTCTCGCGCCAGCCGGGGTAGAGCATGTCAGCATCGTGCGGGAAAGACTCGAAGGCGCGCGCGAATTCCTTGTGCTCTTTCGCGAACTCGATCGGGTCGGCGCCGGCTTTCCAGCACTCGTACGCCTGACGCAGCGAGATGGCGCCAGCCGCCGGGCTGTCGATGTGGCCGTAGGAACCGCCACCAGCCGTGTTGATCACGTTGCCGTGGCCCAGGTTCTCGAAGAAGCCGGGCAGACGCAACGCGTTCATGCCGCCGGAGATAATCGGCGTGGTGGGCTTCATGCCATACCACTCCTGATGGTAAACGGGGCCTTCAACGCTGTCGCGCTCGATCATGTAAGCGATGATGCGGTCATCGGCCTCACCTTCCATTTTGCCGTAGCCCATGGTGCCGACGTGGATGCCGGAGGCGCCTTGCAGGCGGGACATCTTGGCCAGAACGAAAGCGGTGTAGCCGCGCTTGGAGCTGGGTGAGGTCACCATGCCGTGACCCGCGCGATGGTAGTGCAGGTACTGATTGGGATACTGCCGGCGGGCAGTGGTCACCATGCCGGGGCCACCGACGAAGCCGTCCACGAGGAAGGCGACGTGATCGGCGTCTTTGCCAAAAGTCTCAAGAATGAAATCGGCGCGGGCGCACATTTCGAAGTGATCGTCAGCAGTGATGTTGGCCGAGAACAGCTTGGCCTGGCCGGTTTCATCCTGAGCACGTTTCATGGCATCGGCGACCAACGGCATGACTTTCTTCAGCGGAGCGAACACCTGGTTGCCCTGGGGCTCATCGTTCTTGATGAAGTCGCCACCCAGCCAGAACTGGTAGGCCGCTTCGGCAAACGGCTCGGGACGCAGACCCAGCTTGGGCTTGATGATGGTGCCAGCGATGTAGCCGC
>DRPO01000037.1 GCA_011330835.1 Gammaproteobacteria bacterium
GACCGGACCGAGGGCGCGGTGCTGTTCATCGACGAAATCCACACCATCATTGGCGCCGGTTCGGCCTCTGGCGGCGTCATGGACGCCTCCAACCTGATGAAACCGGTCTTGTCGAACGGCGGGCTCAAGTGCATCGGTTCAACTACCTACAGCGAATATCGCGGTATCTTCGAGAAGGATCATGCGCTGGCGCGCCGCTTTCAGAAGATCGACATCGACGAACCCAGCGTTACTGAAACCTTTGAGATCCTCAAGGGCCTGAAGAGCCGGTTCGAGGATCACCACCAGATCAAGTACACCAACAACGCCTTGCGTTCCGCCGCCGAGCTGGCGGAAAAATACATCACCGACCGGCGTCTGCCGGACAAGGCGATCGACGTGATCGACGAGGCGGGCGCGAACCGGCAGCTCCAGCCCGAAGCGACCCGTCGCAAGACCATCAATGTCCAGGATATCGAAACGATCATCGCCAAAATGGCGCGCATTCCGCCCAAAAGCGTCTCGGCCTCCGACAAGGAAGCATTGCGTTCGCTGGAGCGCAATCTCAAGATGGTGGTTTTTGGGCAGGACGAGGCCATCGACCAGCTCTCGGCGGCAATCAAGATGTCCCGCTCCGGCCTGGGTCATGAAGACAAGCCCATCGGCTCCTTCCTGTTCGCGGGGCCGACCGGCGTCGGCAAGACCGAAGTCACCCGCCAGTTGGCCAAGATCCTCGGCATCGAGCTGATCCGCTTTGACATGTCGGAATACATGGAGCGTCACACCGTCTCGCGCCTCATCGGCGCGCCTCCTGGCTATGTCGGCTACGACGAAGGCGGCCTGCTGACCGACGCGGTGCTCAAGGCGCCTCACGCCGTCTTGTTGCTCGACGAGATCGAGAAGGCGCATCCGGATGTCTTCAACCTGCTGCTACAGGTCATGGATCACGGCACGTTGACCGACACTAACGGGCGCAAGGTGGATTTCCGCAACATCATACTGGTCATGACCAGCAACGCCGGCGCGGAGGAGGCCAGCCGGGCCTCGATGGGATTCACCCGCCAGGATCACTCCAGCGACGCCATGGAAGTTGTCAAACGGGTGTTCACGCCCGAGTTCCGCAATCGTCTGGATTCGATCATTCAGTTCAACGCGCTGGCGCCGCGTTTTGTTCGCAACGTCGTGGACAAGTTCATCATTCAACTGGAGTCGCAGCTCGAACAGAAGAAAGTGGCGCTGATCATCGACGAAACCGCGCGTGACTGGCTGGCGCTCGAAGGTTACGACGAAAAAATGGGCGCCCGCCCGATGGCGCGGCTCATCCAGGAGCACATCAAGAAGCCGCTGGCGGAAGAGGTGCTGTTCGGTCGGTTGACGCAGGGCGGAACCGTCAGGGTCCGGTTCCAGGATGGCGAGCTGAAGTTCGAATACGAACCTCGGGATATTCCTGAAAAGGCGTAACGACTCAGCCCACGTTAAGTTCGCCCCGTCACTGCTCGGATTTCAGGGGTAAGTTGAGCAGTGACGAAAAGGCTTGATATTCGGTGAGATTTCGGTTCTCTACTTTGCGCGATAGGTAATCCGGCCCTTGCTCAGGTCATAAGGCGTCAGTTCCACGGTTACCGTATCGCCGGTGAGAATGCGGATGTAATGCTTGCGCATGCGACCGGAAATGTGAGCAGTCACGACATGCCCGTTTTCCAGCTCAACGCGGAACATCGTATTGGGCAGGGTTTCCTTCACCACGCCCTGCATTTCGATTACGTCCTGCTTTGCCATATTTCTGTTGCGCCAGTTTGAAAGCGGCAATTATCGCCATGTGAGCCGATAACACAAGGATTTATTCCTCAAAACCGCGAGATTCCGGGCGTGGCGGCAACCCGCCGTCA
>DRPO01000038.1 GCA_011330835.1 Gammaproteobacteria bacterium
GGCATCACCGAATACGACGCCTTGCCGGACAACGCCCGCGCCTACCTGAAGCGGGTGGAGGAGTTGGTCGGAACGCCGATCGACATCATCTCCACCGGGCCGGATCGGGTCGAGACCATCATGCTGCGCGATCCGTTCGGGGGTTGACGGGAAACCCCTTGCGACCAAGTCCGTAGGCCTGACAAGCCGAAGGCGCATCAGGCAAACCGGCTAAAACGGTTCAAGAGTTGGCGGTAACGCTCATTGCCCTGCTCCGCGGCGTGTTGCTCCGGCTCGTCGGGCGGCGCCCGACATCGCCGTTGGGCCGGCGGGACGCCGGCGGTCCCAGGGGGCGGTAGCCGTCGTCATGTCACAGCCTACGGGTCTTGTGGTCAAGCGCGGCGCATCAGTGCAGCGTCGCCTTTTCTTCCTTGAGCGTTTCGACGATCGACTGGATCTTGACGAGATCGTCGCCCTTGGGGCGGGTTCGCAGATAGCGATCCAGGTCCGAGAGGGCCGAGTTTCGGCATTCCAGTTGGTAGAGCAGCAATCCACGTTCGCGTCGCTCGTCCACCAGTGACGGGTCCAGCAGCAGCATGATGTTGAGAATGTCCAGCGTCTGTTCGTGGTCCTGTTGCCGGGTGTAGACGGTTTTCAGGCTTCTGAGCAGCCGCATGATGGTTTCTTCCGGCGTGGCGGCGTTGAGAAACTGCATCATCATTTCCGCCGAGGCGCCGGGCGCGGCGTGTTGCAGCAGATGCGCCAGTTGTTCTTCGCTCAGACTGACGCCATAGTGGTAGGGGTCGAGCACGAAGACGCCTTCTTCGACCGCGACCTTGACCAGAAAGTGGCCGGGAAACGAGATGCCTTGCAGGTCGACGCCGATGCGTTGCCCGAGCGTGGCGTACAGAATGGAGATGCTGACGGGGATGCCGCGACGCCGTTCGATGACTTCGTTCATCAGGCTGTTGGCGGGGTTGTAGAAGTCGTCATGATCGGCCTTGAAGCCTTTTTCCCGGAACAGGAAACGATTCAGTTTCGCGATCCGGTGCTTGACGTCGTCTTCCGGATCGATCTGTTCCCGCAGTTCCACCGACCAGGCGTGCAGCAGGTGCATGTAGCGCTCGATGTCGAGGTCGGGGCGCGCGTGTTGCGCCAATAGCAGCGAGGCTTCGAATATGTCCGCGTCTGGCCGGTACAGGTAGTGAATGAGTTGTTGGATGTTCATGAGCGCCTGTTGTTCTGATTATTGTGGATTTGCAGGTTCTGACCATTTGTCCGGGGTCGGGTTCAGCCGGTCGGTCGGGGCGCGGATAAAGCGGGATGGGTATCGCACTGTGGTTTCAGGGCAAGATGTTTGACTGGTGAAGAATGGTTGACCATAACCCTTACGCGCCGCCGAAGTCGGCGGTGGACGATGTCTTCAGGACGCGGGACGCCGGAGGAACGCTCGAGGCGGGTCTCGCGGGCGACTACGACTTCCGCATCCTGGATGTGGTCGGCGAGGCCTGGCGGCGCACTCGGGGCGTCAAGCGCGCCTATTGGGGCGGCATGCTGGTTCTGTTGCTGGTCGTGGCGGCGACCGGGTTGCTGCTCGGTTGGCTGAACGTGTACGGCGATCAGGACGCGATCGGGCGGCAGCTGTTGGCGGATCTGTTGCTGACCGCCGCCATCTATCCGTTTCTGACGGGGATTATCATGATGGGGGTTCATCGGGCGGTGGATCTGCCGGTGTCGGTCGGCATGGTCTTTGGCTCTCTGGACGCCAGCGGTCGAATCATCGTGGCGTCGATGGCGGTCAGCCTACTGACGAGCCTTGGGTTTTTGTTGCTGGTGGCTCCGGGCGTCTACCTGGCGGTGGCCTGGTCTCTGGCGATTCCGCTGATTGTCGACAAGGGCATGGGTCCCTGGCGGGCGATGGAGGCGTCGCGCAAGGCGATTACCCGGCGCTGGTTAAAGGTCTTCGGGCTGTTCATTGTCATGGGGGCGATACTGGTTGTCGCGGCGCTGTCGGTGATCGGCTTGTTCTGGGCCTTGCCGATGTCCAGCGTGTTGCTGGGCGTCTTGTATCGAATCGTCTTTGGCGTGGAAAGGGCCCGGCGGCATTCCGGCGAGACCGCCTGATTTCTCGTTCCGCCGACTGGCCTTTTTGACTCGGCTCGGCATCCCTGCCACTCTCTGCCTTTTACCTGTCGCGGATTAAGTCTTTATGAGCGTAGCCATCAAATCGCCGGAAGAAATCGACAAAATGCGAGTCGCGGGCCGGCTGGCGGCTGAGGTGCTGGAGATGATCGAGCCCCGGGTCGAGGCTGGCATGACGACGGACGAGATCGACCGGATCTGTCACGACTATATCGTCAATGAGCAGAAGGCGATTCCGGCGCCGCTGAATTACAAGGGGTTCCCCAAGTCGATCTGCACCTCGGTGAATCACCAGATCTGCCATGGCATTCCGGGAGACCGCAAGCTGAAAAACGGCGATATCATCAATATCGACGTGACCGTCATCAAGGACGGGTATCACGGCGACACCAGCCTGATGGTCGCGGTCGGCAAGCCCAAGGTGCTGGCCCAGCGATTGATGGAGGCCGCTCGCGAATCCATGATTCGCGGGATCAGAACGGTGCGCCCCGGCGCCACGCTGGGCGATATCGGGCATGCGGTGCAGAGTTACGCCGAGTCCAACCGGTTTTCGGTGGTGCGCGAATATTGCGGGCATGGCATCGGCAGCCGCTTTCACGAGGAGCCGCAGGTTCTGCATTATGGCAAGCCGGGGCAGGGCCTGACGCTGAAGCCGGGAATGACTTTTACCATCGAGCCGATGATCAATGCCGGCAAGCGTCACGTCAAACTGCTGCCGGATGGCTGGACCGTGGTCACCAAGGATCACAGCCTGTCGGCGCAATGGGAGCACACCATTCTGGTCACCGAAGAGGGTTATGAAGTGCTGACCTTGCGCGAGGGCGAAACGATCTGACCTCCACCGGGTTTTTCCATGAATACGCCGCCATCTCCGTCCGGCGACAGCAAGGGGCTGGAGTCCCGTTTTTTTCAGTGGCTCACTGAAGTCGATGCCGTGACGCCATCGGCGCGCGCCTTTCGCGAGGCGATGGAAACGCTGCGTTCGATGCTCGACGAGGCCTTTGACGGCGGCGTTGGCGTTTGCCTGGTGATCGAGCGGTTGACGCAGGGCGTTGACCGTTTGTTGCTGCGCGCCTGGGGGCATTTCGGGCTGGATCAATATCCCGGCGCAGCGCTGCTGGCGGTAGGCGGCTATGGGCGGGGGGAACTGCATCCCGGTTCCGATATCGACGTGCTGATCCTTCACGAAGCGTCGATCGATCAGGCGCTGGAGGAGCGGATCAGCCAGTTTCTGACTTTTCTCTGGGATATGCGCCTGGATCTGGGCAGCAGCGTCCGCGGCATCGAAAGCTGTATCGAGGAGGGCGCCAGGGATCTGAGTATCGCCACGACATTTTTTGAATCCCGGTTGCTGGCGGGTCCCGAGCGCGTTTTCCGGCAATTCCAGGAAGCTATCGAATCGCCTGAATTCTGGCCCAGCCGGACTTTTTTCCAGGCCAAGCTCGAGGAGCAGCAGGCGCGTCACGCGCGCTTCGGCGACACGGCCTATCGTATCGAGCCCAATCTCAAGGAAAGCCCCGGTGGACTGCGGGATATCCAGATCCTCTCCTGGATTCTGACGCGTCATTTTGGCGTCAAGACGCTCGAAGAGCTGGTGGTTGTCGGCTTTCTTCAGGAAGACGAATTTCGTTTGCTGGACGAAGCGCGCAAATTTCTGTGGCGAGTGCGCTATGTGCTGCATCGCCTCGCGGGGCGCAAGGAAGATCGTCTGTTGCTGGAGCATCAAAAATCCGTCGCGGCGTTTTTCGGCTTTACCGACAAGGAGGGCAACCTCGCGGTCGAGCATTTCATGAAGCAGTATTTCGGAGTGGCGACGGATATTCAGCGCCTCAATGAAATGCTGTTTCAGTTGTTCGAGGAGCAGATCACGTTGAAGAACGTGTTGTCTCCCCCGCGCAGGATCAACGAGCGCTTTCAGAGCCGCAGCGGCTACCTGGAAATCACGCGCCCCGATGTATTCAAGGAATATCCGCCCGCCATCTTGGAGCTGTTTCTGGTCTTGCAGCGTCATCCCGATCTGGTGGGTGTTCGCGCATCCACTATCCGAGCGATCCGGTCGCATCTGTACCTGATCGATGAAAAGTTCCGTCAAGACCCGCGATGCCAGGCCATCTTTGTCCAAATGCTGGCGCAACCGGCGGGCATCTATCATGAATTTCGGCACATGAACGCCTATGGCGTGCTGGCGAACTATCTGCCGGAGTTCGGTCGGATCGTCGGTCTGATGCAATTCGACCTGTTTCACGCCTATACGGTGGATGAGCACATCATCATGGTGTTGCGTTACGCGCGGCGCCTGTCGGATGAAAAATATTTCGACGAGGAGCCGACCTGCAGCCGGATACACTCGGGATTAAGAAATCCGGTGCTGCTTTACGTCGCCTGTCTTTATCACGATATCGCCAAGGGGCGCGGCGGAGATCACTCCGAACTCGGCGTGGCCGACGCCAGCGCGTTCTGTCTGCGTCATGGTTTTACCGCCGAGGATACCGAGCTGGTTTGCTGGCTGGTGCGTCATCATCTGCTGATGTCCACGGTCGCTCAGCGCAAGGATATCTCCGACCCCGACGTGGTGGCCGATTTCGTGTCGAAAATCCGCAATGTCGAATATCTGGAATATCTGTATCTGCTGACGGTTTCCGACATCAAGGGCACCAATCCCGAATTGTGGAATGACTGGAAAGCGGTCTTGCTGGCGCAGCTCTATCAGTCGTCGCGAAAAATGCTGATGGCGGGAGACAAAGACCAGCCGGTCGCGGAAAGAATGCTCAATACCAGCAGCACCGCGGAGGGCCGCCTGATCGAGCGCGGTTATTCCGAGGCGAGGATCCTGGCGCTGTGGGAGACTTTCGATTCGGGCTATTTTCTCCACCACGATCCCGAAGCTATCGTCTGGCATACGGCCAGCATTCTGGAAATTCCCGATCCGGCGGAGCCGCTGGTGGCCATCAGGGCGAAGGGGGAGCGGGGCGCGACCGAAATTCTCGTCTATGTCGAGGATCAGCCCCGCCTGTTCTATCGGATCTCCCGGGCGATTTCGAATCTCGGGCTGAACATTGCCGGCGCGGACATTTATACGACCCAGGCGGGCAAGGCGCTACAGATCTTCTATATTCTCGACAAGGAGGGAAGACCCTGTCGCGAGGCCTCCGACATTGACCTGATCCAGACGCGCCTGGAGAAAACCTTGTCCGCCGACGAGCCGCCAGAACCGGTCGGCTCGGTCAGGGTCAACCGCAAGCTCAAGTCATTCGATTCTCGTCCGGAAGTGGAATTTCTCAACCCGCCCGGGAAATACTTTACCGAGGTGCATATCTCCGCCGGCGATCGTCCGGGGTTGGTGGCGGATATCAGCCATGTCCTCGCGGAAGAGAATATCAATGTTTCCCGCGCGTTCATCGCAACCGTCAGCGAACGAGCCGAGGATGTGATTCATGTCATGACCGCCGATGGTCGTCCGTTGAGTCCCGAGGAGCAGGGCGGGTTGAGGCAACGTCTCTTGCGGGTTCTGGAGAATACCGCTGAGTGAGGTCTACTTCTCTGTTCCCGCGATCAGGTTGGCGATATTGCCGCGGTGCCGCCAGTAGATCAGCGCCGCGATGATGACCCCGAATAGCAGAAACGGGCGGGAATGCGTCGTGAAATGGATGATCGGCGGCATGGCGGCGGCGGCGCTCAAACCGCCCACGGAGGAAATCTTTCCGAGCTTGTAGGCGAGCATCCAGACCGCCAGCACGCCGAGCGCCACGATCCAGTTGAGTCCAATCAGAACGCCGAACGCCGTGGCGATGCCCTTGCCGCCCTTGAAGCCGAAAAAAATCGGGTAGAGGTGGCCCAGGAACGCCGCCAGCGCGACCAGCAACTGGGTATTCAGATCCGCGCCGAGAAATTTCGCCAGCAGCACCGGCAGCAGTCCTTTTAGCAGGTCTCCCGCCAGCGTCATGGCGGCGGGCTTCTTGCCCGCCAGGCGCATGACATTGGTCGCGCCCGGGTTTCCAGACCCCTGGCTGCGCGGATCGGGCAACCCCATGAGGCGGCAGACGACGATGGCGCTGGAGATCGAACCGAACAGGTAGCCAGCGAGAACCAGAAGGGTGGATAGAAGCATGACGGCTGGCGAGGGTTGAGCGGGAGTGATGGCCTGAGATTTCAAGAATACTCCAAGGACCAAGAGGGAAACAACCAATCTGGGTGAAATTCCGGAACGCCCTTGCCGGCATCCCTGCCGGCAAGGGCGTTTGGATATGCTCCCGAAGTTGTCGTTTGTCCCCGTTGATCGCCAATGACGGCCCGCTGGCGTCGAAA
>DRPO01000039.1 GCA_011330835.1 Gammaproteobacteria bacterium
CGAACCGCCCATGCCCGACGCCAGCATCCTCTCCTACATGCTGCTCGGCCAGCCGCCCGGAACCAAGGGCGGCAGCTACACCCTCGGCAAATACCTCACGCCCGATCTTTACGTCGGCTACAGCATCGGCCTGTTCAACGCCATCAACACCTTCAACCTGCGTTACAAACTCACCGACAGACTCGGCCTGCAAGCCGCCTCTGGGCTGGCCAACTCCGCCGACCTGATCTATACCATCGAGCGTTGACCCATGTTGTTCAGAATCGCGGGGGCTTCGCGGGAATTCTGGGCAGTCTCCCTACACGACCTGGATTCTCCCTGGGTATCCGGATAATGTTTTGTCCGCTGTTAACAGCGTAAAGCCTTCAACAGTGACCTGAGCGATCAGAATTCTGTCGAATGGATCTTTATGGATGCCGTCCAGTTCGCCAGTGGCTATCGCGTGTCGGCTATTGACGGGGAGTTCCACCCACTCATTGTCGAGCAAGCCTCGACGCAGCGAATGCGGGTTGACCCGGAAGTCGGGTTTTCCCAGGCTATTTTTTATCGTGATCTCCCAAATACTGGCGGCGCTGAAAATGAGCTGATTGTTCGAGTCGGATAGAAGCTGACAGGCTTCGCTGGATAGCTTTTCTGGTTGACCCGCCGCCCAAAGAAGCAGGTGACTATCGACCAAAAGGTTCACTCCGCCCCACCGAACAACTTTTGTATTTCTTCATGGCCCATCCTGTCAAAGTCGTCTGGAACGTTGATTTCCCCCTCCATGAATCCAATTCTTCTGATACTGGATTTGTCAGGCGCGTCCAGCGCAACCACTTTGACCATGGGTTTTCCCGCTTTGGCGATAATAAAAGGCTCACCGCTAGCCGCCATTTCCACGAGTCGGGACAAGTGGGTTTTGGCTTCGTGAATATTGATTGTCTGCATAGGGCGCTAAACTAAACTAAGTCTGATTGGTTTAGTTTAATTCGCTCGGGAAGAAAGATCAAATGTCGCGGAATACGCTCAGGTTATGCCTCTTGCGTTCAAGAATACCCCATTCAGGACGCGTAGGTGACAATGAACGCTTCGGTGGCGCTTTCACCCGGTTTTCTCCGCATTTGGCGGCTCTCCGGTGGAGCGAGTTCTCCCTCGGCATGCTACATTACAATTATTGAACAACAACTCGAACTGGCCTATGTCCGCTATCAGCGAAGATGATTTCAATGCCGAACTGAAACGTTTTCATGGCAGTATTCAGGGGGCGCATGCGCTGCCGCTGGAGCCTGGCGACCCGCGTTATGTTGAGATCTTGCAGCAGAACCCTGCCAGCGATCCGATTCTTCACCTCGCGCAACGCATTCTTTTCGCCGAATCCGAAAGCCTGAATTTGCTCACCGGTTTTCGCGGCAATGGCAAGAGCACCGAGCTGCGCCGTCTCAAGGGCATACTGGAAGACAGCGGCAATATCACGGTCATTCTCGTCAACATGGCGGACTATGTGTTGATGACGAAGCCGCTGGAGTTGGGGGATTTCCTCTTGTCCCTGATTGCCGCGCTGGCGGATGCCGCCCGTTCGATGAACAAGATCGACGCGGTCAACCCGGGATATCTGGAAAGGATCTGGTCTTTTCTGAAAGAGACGCAGGTTGAGGTCGAATCTCTGGAGGTTGAAGGCGACGTCGGCGTCGCGACTGGAAAAATCGGGGTCCGGTTGCAAAGGGACGCCTCTTTCAAGGCGCGGATTCAGGAGACGCTGCGCGGCCATCTCGATGGGCTGGTGCAGAAAGCCAATGATTACATCGGCGATCTTGTCGGCGCGATTCAGGGAGGCGATCCCGAGCACAAGGTGGTGTTGCTCGTGGATTCCCTGGAGCAGCTTCGTGGCGTCGGCGAAGACGCCGAGGCCGTGTATGACAGCACGGTGGAGCTTTTTTCGGGGCAAGCGTCCAATCTGCGTCTGCCGACCTTGCATGTCGTTTACACCATTCCCCCGTATCTCATCCCGAGAGCGCCCAATATCGCCCGCAACCTGGGCGGCAACCCCGTTTGTGTCTGGCCCAATATTCATGTCCGTCGCAAGGATGGCGATGAAGACCCCGCCGGGCTGGAAATCATGCGAACCATTATTGAACGGCGTTATCGCTTGTGGGAGATCTTCTACACTCAGGCGCAACTGGATAAGTTGGCCATGACTTCAGGCGGAGATATTCGGGATTTCTTTCGTTTGGTGCGGGAAGGTCTGCTGGGGTTGAGCACCGCCCGAATGATCAAGGATGGCGCGGCGAAAAGCGTGGACAGCGATATGCTCAACCGGGCCATTGTGCAACTCAGAAACGAATTCCTGCCCATTCCCCGGCAGGATCTGATACACCTCAACACCATCCATCAGACAAAGCGCCACGCGCTTGAGGATATGGGGGATCTGCCTACGCTAACCCGATTTCTCGACGCCAACCTGATCATGAACTATCTCAACGGAGAGCCCTGGTACGATGTGCATCCCGTCTTGCTGAATACGCTTAAAGGCCTCGACGATGATGGAGAACCCACCGATCACTAGCCTGACCATTGAGGGCGAGGCGCAATGGTTACGGCTCAAACGGCAAATTGAATGGACGGAAGGTTTCAGCCTCATCCTGCTGTTTAGCGACCAACCCCAGGTCGTTGACGTATTTCGCCGTCGGTTGGCGGATATTTACAAGTTGCGGGTTACGCGACTGCGCACCCCGCGTTTCGAGCGCCCGGAGCAATTGCTGACCCAGGCGCTCCCCCTATTGCTGGAAAAACTCCCCACTCCCGCCATCGTCAATGCCCCCATATGGCTTGACTTGACATCATCCACGGGCCAGGACAAAGAATGGGAAGAGGCGCGTCGCCGCTTCTATCAGCGCCTGAATGAAAACCGCGAAGTGTTGCGGACGCGGCTGAGACCCGTCGTCATTATCCTGCCAGCGAAAGAGCGATTTGTTTTTCGCGAGCTGGCCCCCGATCTCTGGGCGATTCGCGATATCACACTGGCGACGTCGGCCTGGATACCTCGTGACGACAGCCCGGTGGTCGAAAAACAGGCGCCCTCGACAGATTCGCCCAAGCCCTTTTCGTTCCGGCAGCAAAAAGCCATCGACGAATGGGAACGGGTCAGGCAGCGCCAGCGGGGACGGGATGTCCTGATTGTGGGAGATCGCGCATTCAAGGCCGCCTACAAGGCGCGGCAACTGGAGGTGGCCCGGAAAATCAGCGGGGAAATGGAGGCATTGGCCCGCAAGCTAGTCGAGCAGGTAGGAGAGACGCCGGAATCGCTGCGAGACCTATCGATCTCGTTAAATAACACGGCGAGTATCGCGAAGGCGCAGGGAGATTTAGAGGCGGCAACTCGTCAGTATGGAGAAGCTGTCGGAATTTATCGATCCTTGCTCGAACGGTTTCCGGCGATGTCGGGTTTGCGGGCTGAATTGGATAATGTGGAGAGCCAGTATCGAAGTGTTGCCCCCAGATGATGTGGTGGCGCGTGAGCCCGCACTTCTCACAGGATAGGCGGATTCTCGTTTGGTCTCTGATTCGATAGCGGATTTTCTTCTTTCGGAGAGACAACCAGTATTCCACTCATCAGAAAATCCACCGCAAAATCAACTCCCTACGTGAGAATTCCGTGATCCAGTCAGGAAGTGCAGGATAAGTCATGCCGGGCAACCATCACGCGGGGTAGAGCGCCTGGCCAACCCGGTCGATATGATCGATGAGATCCGGTTCCGTCAGTGATTCGTAATGAAGCACATCGACAAAATACGGCAGCAGGGTTTCTTCGTTCAGGGTTTCAGCGAGTTTTACCGTGGTGTCGTAATCCACATCTTTTCCCTTGATGGCCAGATCGATATCCGATCCGGGTTTGTGGTTGCCCTTGGCGCGTGAACCAAACAGAATCACCTGCCGGATGGCCGGAAACCGTCGCGCTGCGTCGCGGATGGTCGCGAGATCTTCTTCGGTCAAACCGTATGGCATGGATCAGTCCGTCATTTTCTGACTGAAATCTTGCTGCAACGCTTGTAGCAGCGGGTAGTAGCTGCCGCGGATTTTCTTTTCGACGGCCTGCGCCGTACGCTCGTTGTCGATATGTGTCGTCAGATTGCGGTCGCTCAACGCCGCCATCCATTCATGGCCTTGGGGGATCAGCCCGACCTGAAAGGCCTGTTTGATCGCTTCGCGAGGGGTTTTGACATCATAACCCTCGGCTTCGAGATAGTCCTTGAGTAGCTTCCAGGCCAATTCAAACGCCATTTCGAAGAACTGGATCATGCCTGCCCGTTCGAGCA